>CAZSHV010000001.1:0-9808 GCA_964606815.1 uncultured Bacteroides sp.
CGCATAGGCAAGGAAATCACCATAGCCGCCAAAGCCGGCGGTCCCGACCCCGACACCAACCCCCGCCTGCGCGCCCTGATGCAGAACGCCAAGGCTGCCAACATGCCCAAGGACACCGTGGAGCGCGCCATCAAGAAGGCCACTGATAAGGAGGCCGGCGACTTCAAGGAGATCACCTACGAGGGATACGGCCCCCACGGCGTGGCTATCTTCGTAGAGGCTGCAACCGACAACAACACCCGCACCGTGGCCAACGTGCGCTCCTACTTCAACAAGTTCGGCGGCTCGCTGGGCACTCAGGGCTCACTCACCTTCCTCTTCGACCACAAGAGCGTCTTCAAGATTAAGCCAGTGGAAGGCCTCAACCTCGAGGATCTGGAGCTGGAGCTCATCGACCTGGGCGTGGACGAGCTAGAACCCGACGAGGAGGAAATCGTAATCTACGGTGCCTTCGAGGAGTTCAACAACATTCAGAAATACCTCGAGGACAACGGCTACGAGATCATCAGCGCAGAGTTCGAACGCATCCCCACCGACTACAAGGACCTCACCCCCGAGGAGCGCGAGGACGTGATGAAGCTCATCGACAAGATCGAGGACGACGAGGACGTGCAGAACGTCTTCCACAACATGCGCCTCGACGATGCCGACGAGGAGTAACCCCCCACCCCGAGCAAATACTTTACCCCCAAATCCATAAACTGACATGAAAAAGAAATTCATCTGCGTAGTGTGCGGATACGTGCACGAAGGCGACGAGGCTCCCGAGAAGTGCCCCGTTTGCGGCGCTCCCAAGAGCAAATTCAAAGAGGTTGACGAGCAGGCTGCCCTGCAGTTCGTCACCGAGCACGAAGTAGGCGTGGCCAAGGGCTGCGACGAGGAGATGATCAAGGACCTGAACGCTCACTTCCTGGGCGAGTGCGGCGAGGTAGGCATGTACCTGGCTATGTCGCGCCAGGCCGACCGCGAGGGCTATCCCGAAATCGCCGAGGCGTTCAAGCGCTATGCCTTCGAGGAGGCTGAGCACGCCTCCAAGTTCGCCGAGCTCCTGGGCGACGTGGTGTGGGACACCAAGACCAACCTCGAGAAGCGCATGCAGGCTGAGGCCGGCGCTAACGCCGACAAGATGCGCATCGCCAAGCGCGCCAAAGAGCTCAACCTCGACGCTATCCACGACACCGTGCATGAGATGGCCAAAGACGAGGCTCGCCACGGCCAGGGCTTCGAGGGTCTCTACAAGCGCTTCTTCGGCAAATAATCCGCCTGCCAAGAACCGCCGTCGGCCTTTATTGCCGACAGCTCCCTCAACATCAATCTTGGGGCTGCACCTCACCGTGCGGCCCCAATTATTAAAATCTCGCTTTCTCCCAAATTCATCCTTGATATATGTCTCGCAAGTCGTTTTCGCGCTATAAATTACTGATTCTTATCGCAGTAGCAGCCGTGGTGCTGTTATGGGGCAAAGCTGCCCCAGGAGGCCATGTGCTGTCGAAACAGCCCGTATCGGCCATTGACTCTCTGATGGTGGTCAAGGTGCCCGACGCCGTGGCCCAGCGGGGCATAAGCTACACAGGCTTCGACGTCAACTTCAACCCCGAGAAGCACCTCCCCAATTATGTGGTGTGGGAGCTCACGGCAGCCGAGGCCAAGGCCAACGACGTAAGCCGTCAGGGTTATAACTTCCAGCCGGACCCCGCGGTGGTGGGCTGCGCGCAGCTCTCCGACTATCGTCGCTCAGGCTATACCCGCGGCCACATGATGCCCGCCGCCGACGCCAAATGGAGCGCCGACGCCATGCACGACAGCTTCTACCTCACCAACATGTGCCCCCAGCTGCACGAGCTCAACGCCGGCGCATGGGGCAAGCTCGAGGACAAATGCCGCGAGTGGGCCATCCGCGACAGCGCGCTGATCATCATCGCCGGCCCAGTGTTAACCGATAAGATTACGCAGCGCATCGGCCCCAGCGAAGTGCCCGTGCCGGAGAGATTCTTCAAGGTGATTCTAGCCCCTTACGCCAACCCGCCCCGCGCCATAGCCTTCATCATGCCCAACGCCCGCGTGGAGGGCGGCATGGAGGCGACTGCCGTGAGCGTCGACGAGGTGGAGCGCGTCACCGGCTTCGACTTCTTCTCTTCCCTGCCCGACGATGTGGAGGCCAAGGTAGAGAGCGAATGCAAATTCCCCTACTGGTCAACCACCAAAAAGCCCCGCGGCAACCATGCACGAACTTTCTGACACCATCTGCGCCATCTCCACGCCCCCCGGCGTGGGAGGCATAGCCACAGCACGCGTCTCAGGCCCCGGAGCCGTGGAGGTGGTGACCAAGATATGGCGAGGCCGTCCATTGAGCGAGGCCAAGAGCCACACGGCAAGCCTCGGCACCGTGCTTGACAGCCACGGCCGCGACCTCGACCAAGCCGTTGCCACCGTCTACCGCACCCCCAGGTCGTTCACAGGCCAGGACGTGGTGGAGCTGTCTGTGCACGGCTCAGTCTACGTGCAGCGCGAGCTGCTGCGCAGCCTCGTGGCAGCCGGTGCCGTCATGGCCGAGCCCGGAGAGTTCACCCGCAGGGCATTCCTCGCAGGCAAGATGGACCTAAGCCAAGCCGAAGCCGTGGCCGACGTCATAGCCTCGCAGAGCCGCGCGGCCCAGGCAGCAGCCATGGCGCAGATGAAAGGCGCATATTCAGCTCGACTGCAGCAGCTGCGCGAGCAGCTCGTGAGCCTATGCGCCCTGCTGGAGCTCGAGCTGGACTTCTCGGAGGAAGACGTCGAGTTCGCATCCCGCACCCAGCTGCTGTCTCTGGCCCAGGATGTCCGCACGGAGATTGAGCGCTTACGCTCATCCTTCGCGCAAGGCAACGCCATCAAGAGCGGCATACCCGTGGCCATAGCCGGAGCCACAAACGCCGGAAAGTCGTCGCTGCTCAACCGCCTGCTGGGCGACGACCGCGCCATAGTGTCTGACATCCACGGCACCACGCGCGACGTGGTGGAAGACACCCTCGTCATCGGCGACTACCTCTTCCGCCTGATGGATACCGCCGGCCTGCGCAACACCTCCGACACCATAGAGCGTATGGGCATAGAGCGCAGCCGCGCGGCCGTACAGCGAGCAGTCGTCACGTTGCTGGTCATCGACGGCTCCTCACCTGTTGCCATCGATCTTCCAGATGCGGGTGGGAAACTAATCGTAGTCGTCAACAAATCCGACCTTCCTGCCTCCCCTGACCTTGCCGCCACTTTGGAGGATATATATAAGGGCCACCCAGACGCCGCCACCGTGAGCATCAGCGCCTCAGAGGGCACAGGCATTGACGCCCTGCGCGAGGCCATCGTCAGCACCTTCAACGGGGGCGATGAAGCCCCCCAAGACATCCTCGTCACCAACGAACGCCACTACGACGCCCTCACCCGTGCCATGGAAGCCATAACCCGCGCCATCGAGGCCATCGAGGCAGGCCTCAGCGGCGAACTCATAGCCCAAGACCTTCGCCACACCACCGCCGCACTCGGCGAGATCCTCGGCCAGATCACCACCCCCGAAATCCTCTCCACCATCTTCTCCCGCTTCTGCGTCGGAAAGTGAACGGGGGAAATGCAGAGGTAACAGAACGCACCAATACGATAGCATTCAGAAATAAACGACCTGAATCTCAGTGCGATAGCAGCACACATAATTTTTACTTTTTCTGCCTGCTACACTTTTATTTTCCGATTTTTTGTTGTTACTTTGTTACTCGGTTCTATACAGGTAACAAAAGTAACAAAATCATCGGAATGAACAAGGAAAAATCCAAAGACCCGATCCGTCTGCGCAGAAGGCAGCTGCGCAGCGGAAACGTCTCCCTGTACCTCGACATCTACGTAGGCGGAAAGCGCAGCTACGAGTTCCTCAGCCTATACCTCGTGCCGGAGAAAACCAGGGCCGACAAGGAGAAGAACAAGGAGACGCTGCGGCTCGCCGACGCCATACGGGCAAAGCGCGTCGTGGACCTCCAGAACGGGCGGTTCGGCTTCGAGGACGGATACAGGCTTGACACCAACTTCCTCGAGTATTACCGTATGCTGTGCGGCAAGCGGCACGAGAACGCCGAGGGCCTGGGCAACTGGGGCAACTGGTACAGCGCGCTAAAGCATCTGGAACGGTACTGCCGCCCCGACATGACCTTCAGAGACGTTACGCCGGAGTTCGTGCAGGGGTTCAAGGAGTACCTCGACAAAACGGCCCGCGTGCGGGACAAAAGGAAGAAGACCGTGACCTCGGAAGACACCATGCCATTGTCTAACGCCACGAAGGCGTCATACTTCAACAAGCTCCGCGCCTGCATCAACCAAGCTTTCGAGGACGGCATCATACCCCGCAACCCGCTCCGAGGCGTCGAGGGCTTCAAGGTGGAGGAGCGAGAGCGCGTGTACCTGACGCTCGAGGAGGTCAGAGCTATGGCCGCGGCCGAATGCAAGTACCCGATCCTGCGCCGGGCTTTCCTGTTCTCGTGCCTGACGGGGCTCCGCAAGAGCGACATCGAGAAGATGACCTGGAGCGAGGTGCGCCAGCAGGGCGAGTTCACGCGCATCGTGTTCAAGCAGAAGAAGACGGGCGGGCAGGAATACATCGACATCAACCCGCAGGCCGCGGCCTTCATGGGCGAGCGCGGAGAGCCACATGAGCGCGTCTTCCCGAACTTCTCCTATTCCTCCTACTACCTGATGGAGCTTAAGCGTTGGGCCGTGCGAGCTGGCATAACTAAAGACATCACCTTCCACAGCGGGCGTCACACCTTCGCCGTGATGATGCTCGACCTCGGAGCGGACATCTACACGGTGCAGAAGCTGCTCGGGCACCGTGAAATCCACACCACGCAGATCTACGCCAAGGTGATGGACAAGAAGAAGCAGGAGGCTGCTATGCTGATCCCCCCGATCTTGCCCAGTGTTTAGGAGACACCTCAAAACGCAAATTCGGGTTAATATCGGCATCTATTGCGAGATAATCAATTCACTTGAATCTAACACTAATTAACATTATTATTGCTCTCAAAATTCAATAATTGCGGAAATATGTGCTAAATTTGCCAAGCAATTACTACATCAAGTAAATGGAAGAACTTGGAAAGATAGAAATCAGAGTCGTTGGGCGTATAGGCAACGAACCTTTATCTCCTGAAAATTTTGATATTCGAGAGATAAGGGGGCTTTTTGATGTAGTTGAGGCATTGCTTTATCCCAACCAAAAATATTCTCGCGCCCCAATCACCTATTCCATGGAGACTGGATCCGTGAGAAATATTTTTAGGACATCGCTCCAAAAAGCTACAGCATTTCTTGCGGTTGTAAGCTTGGTTCAGCAAACTGGTTCTCTTATGGGTTTGGAACTGCAAACAGCAAGAGCTTTGCAGGAAGTTCAGAAGTCCGCCACAAGAAATAATTTCACATATGAGTTTGGCGATTCAAATAATGCTCCCTCATTGATTATTTCCAAGGACACTTACTTTCACATCGATGAAGATTCATGGGCGGAGGCTGAATTCTATTTTTATGGCATGCTGATTAATGCCGGAGGAAAAGGCAAGACAAACATTCATCTCCAGACCAAAGACAACGGAGTAATTACCATTGCTACTCACAAGGAGTTTTTACAAGAGCGAGAAGAGAATATTCTGTACAAATACTTCGCAGTGCGCGCTCGTGGACGGCAAAACATTGTTACAGGAGAAATCGACACATCAAGTTTGGAGCTCTTAGAATTGACTCCGTACGATTCAAGATATAACGAGCGATATCTTGCCGATCTCATAAAAAAAGCTTCCCCAAGGTGGGAAAACGTGAAGGATATAGACAAATGGCTTTCTGAAATTAGAGGAACAAATGGCTAATACAAATAAAGAGTCGGAATATAGTGTTATTCTTGACACCAGTTTTATGATTCGTTTATTAGACGAGCACGATCCTCTGCATTCCAATGCCAAAGGATATTTCCGTTATTTTCTCGAAAAGGATATACCCATGTACTTCTCAACAATATCCGTAGCTGAATATTGCGTCAAAGGCGAATTTTCCGATCTCCCAATTCTTAATATCAGAATTCTTCCTTTTAACATTTCTCATGCTAAAAAAGCAGGGCTTTTTGCCTGTGCTTTATTCAAAGCGAGGGCGAGCGGTTTGATTGAAATACCGGATCGGCTTATTGTTCCTAACGATTCAAAAATATTTGCTCAAGGTTCTTATGAAAAAGATATCAAATATTTTGTCACCGCAGATATTAAGTCTAAAAAGAATATTGACATTCTTAGGCGAGAGTGCGATGCAGAATTAGAACATTTGGATATCAACACTCCCTATAATGTCCATTTTGGTATAATCGATTTTGATACTGATTCTGATTTATAACTTGAAATTCACAACTTTAAATAATTAGTTAAGTTATACTGCGAATCGGGTACCTTAAACTTAACTCGCGTTTAATGAAAACGCCCCCACCTCGTCGGCGGGGGCGCGGAGCCACCGTGAACAATGCAAAGGTGTAAATCAGACAAGTTGGAGGTGGCTCAGTTCCGAGCCAAACGCATTGAGAGCCGCTTGGATCTTAGCTGTGGTTTTAGGCGAGGGAGAACGATAGCCCGATATATATTGCGAGAGTTGGGCAGGGGCGATTCCGGTGAGCCTGGCCAAGCCTTTGTATGAGATGAGGTCGGCGTAGTAGACCAAGAAGGAGGGGATGTCGAACGACACGGCAAAATCAACCTCCTCGAAGCTTTTGCCTCTGCGCTGGTACGAGGCTTTAATATCCTCGTAGGAGGTTTTGAAGTCGGCCATTGCCTCGGCGGCGGTCTTCCCCTCTCCTATCACGCCGTAGGTGAGATTGTTCTCGTCAGGCATGTATGCGCTGAACGAGCCGTCCTTGCCGCGCTCGATAAATACTCTTTCTGTTCTCATTTCTTTCTGCTATGCGTTTGTTTAGCAAATAATCGGTTTGGAGGTTTAGGTTACGGCACCTTCGGGGAGGGAGTTTTGGGTGCCGTTAGCTGCTTCTTTAGCCTCGTGAAAGATTGTTGGATTTTCCTCCTTTTACAGGATAGCACTCAAAGATAATGCTAAATTTTGAATTAGCACAAAGATATTAGAAAAACTTTATTAGAAGCTAATGCTAAGGCGTGATGCGACTTGCCTTGGCTTTATTCTGCCGGCGTGGGGGATTGTTTGTTTTGGTAGAAGTCCCCTGCCCCGGTGAGGAGCCACATGGGCGAAACGCCGAAGTCGCGGACGAGGAACGCGAGCCACGACACTTGAAAAATATCCCGCTCGGGCTCTTTCTCCAAAGTGTTCATGTTCCAGCGATTGATGCCGTAGGCGCGGGTGAAGGTCTGCTTGCCGCGGATCTTGCGGTCGACCTTGAGGCGATACAGGGCCTCGAAGAACCGCTTCACGATCGCCTGGCTTTCGGGTGTCTGCATAAAAAAGGGGGATAAAATAGATTAAGGGCTTCCTCTCACCAACCGAAGTCGGCGAGGTATTTCACTACTTTGTACACGCTCCGAATCATTGACTTGGGCAATTCCTCGTCGGCGACGTCGGGGTTGTAGGACACGCACCATACGTAATTGTCGGGGTCGGAATCGTATCGGCGCACCTCCTTGGTGATCCGCCTGCCGTCCCGCAGCAGCAGGACGTAAATGTTGCCGTAGCCGAAATATTCCCTCCAGTCTGCCACCTCTCGTATGAGCAGAGCGGAGCCTGCGGGGATGGTCGGGTACATGGAATTGCCAGTCTGGAGAATTGCCACGTCCCCCTCGCGGGCTTCTGAGAACGGCATCATCTTGATGATGTACTGCTCGGAGTTGTCAATAAGGTTCGTGGAATGCAAACCGCCAACGGAATCAATGTTGACCAGGGGAACGAGGCGGTAGTCGGAGGTCGGTACGTTGGCCTGCGTGTCGGGCTTTTCGCTGTTGTTGAGCATCTCACCTTCGCCCGTCAGCAGCCAAGATACAGAAATTTCAGGTGCTATTTCAGTAAACTTATTTACTATTTCCACGCTCGGAGTGGCGGCGTTCACGAGTTGTGATAAATAACTGCGATTAGTTATACCCATTTTTTCGCCAATTTCTTTTTGTGACGAAAATTTTCCTTGGCTTATAAGCCAATTAATCGCTCTTCTAAATCTTTTAGTTTCAGCCATTTAATATAATTTAACACAAAGTTAACTAAATTTGTTTATCGATTTATTGATTTATTTAATAAACATGTTTACCTTTGCAGTGTAATCGCAAAAAGAATCGCACAAAGATACGGAAAAAGAAACAAAATCGGAAATATCTCAAGACTTTATAACCCTTTAAAACGGATACGAAAATGACTAAGCAAGAATTCGAAGCAAGATACGGCAAGCGCATGACGGACGAGGAGTTCGACTTCATCAACGAGGCGTACATGGCCGCGGGGGACATCGACAAGGACACCTTCTGCGCCGAGTGGAGAATGCACGGCCTGGGCGAGAGCATGGTGGTGAAAGCCCTCGCCGACCTGGCCCTGCTCCAGGAGTCCTCGGTCAAAGCTGCCAACGCGGAGCTGGTGGAACAGCTCGCCGAGCTCAGATACCAGCTGGCCGAGCTGCGGGAGCAGAACGACAAGCTGCTCTCCGCACTGCTGAGCGAGGAGGCCGCCGAGGCAGCCGTGGACATCGTGGGGCGCGAGGCGGTGATCCTGCGCAGGCTCGAGGCCGACCTCCCCCTCTCGGACGACGACAAGAGCTACCTGGCCCAGATGCTCAAACCCGCAGCCCAGGCGTAAGAGACTACCGGGGGCGGCATCCCGCCCCCATAATCAACCACAACCGACAAACCGACAAAAGAAATGACGCTGAACACACTCAAGATGGCGAAGGACGCGGCGCAGGCGGCCGTCCTCGCAGTGATAGCCACGGCGGCCGTAGCCGCCCTCATAGCGATCCCCACTGACGACGCCGCCCACTGGTGGCTGGTGCTGATAACCACGAAGGCCGCGGCGGCCGCGGGGCTCTACGCCGCCCACAAGCTCTACTACCGCTGGAAAGGCGGCAACCATTGGATAGAGGCCTACGAGGAGCTGTGCGGGTCGGAGGAGGAGGCATGATGCCGCCCACGCGAAGCAACGACACTTACCTTCACGAATAATCTTCATATTGATTCTCATGATTGGCCCCGCCTCGCAGAGATGCGCGGCGGGCGGGGCGGGCCGACAGGCGGCCCGGGAGGTTCGAGCCCTCCCGCCCCACCACTCCCGACGAGGACATTGACATACTGGTGATTCCCGCCCCGCGTAGGGACGGGTGAGGCGGAAAGCGCCGCCGCCAAGAGCAGAAATCAGGCGCAGAGTACAGACAACCAGCCGAGGGCGGGCCATCCGCCGCCGGCACAGCATACGGCACCCGCCCCGCTCCTTCGCCTTTCGGAACGTAGGAGATTTTTGAACTTGTAGCTGGGGAGCGGAGCGGGGAGCCGAGCGCGGGAGGCCGTCAGGGCCAAGCAGGCGGTGCGACCCCGCCCCCGCGCGCAACGGGGCACGCTTGACGCCCCATTCATGGTATAATATTCGTCAGAAAGGCGAGGCCGAGCCGAGAGGTTGGGCGCAGCCGCAAACAGGGCGGTATGGCCGTAGCGGCGACCGGCCAGGAGCAACGAGCATAGCGTTTTCGCTCGGTTCGAGTTCGAATTTTCCACAACAAGGCTCCGGGTGGCGGCAAGAGAGCCGTCCGCCGCGGGTTCGACTCCCGCCCGCCCTGCTACTTATTTCTTCATGTTTTTTCATAAGCTTTCAGCCGCTTCGC
>CAZSHV010000001.1:9908-69871 GCA_964606815.1 uncultured Bacteroides sp.
ATCTGCCGCGAATGGGAGAAGCTGACCGCCGACCCCGCGCAGAATCGCCAAGACGTGGTCGACTACCTCAAGAAAAAGTACGGCGTGCACTCCAGCGGCACCATCTACACCATCCTCAAGCGAGCCAGATGCAAGGCGCAGGCCGCGGAGGCCAACCAGACGCAAGAAACGGAGGACTGAGCCATGACAGCGGAACTGAAGAAATACATGGACGAGCGGTTCGACCGCCTCGAGACCACTACCCTCATCGGAACCAAGACGATCCTCACAGCGGAGGAGGCGGCGATCTACATCGGCTACGCGCTCAGGGGCCTGTACATGCTCACAAGCGAAAGACGAATCCCCCACTTCAAGAAGAACGGCAAGCTCTACTTCAAGAAGGACGAGCTGGACCAGTGGATGACCGAGAACCGGGTACTGACCGAAGACCAGATCAACAGCCAGGCAGCGACGTACACAACGCTGCGCAGAGGCCGCAGAAGCTAACCGACAATCAACCCCCTTAACACTACCCAGGAAATGGCACAAGAAAACCAAATCACACAGTCACAAGCGACATCCGTACCTCAGAAACCGCAAAGCGTAGGCGAACTGATGCGCTCGCCCGGCGTGACAGCCAAAATCAAAGAGATGCTCGGCAGCGAGAAAGTCGCCGCCGGGTTCATCAGCTCCGTCATCAGCGTCACAAGCGGCAGCAAGCTGCTACGCAAGGCCGACCCGATGACCGTGGTGGGAGCGGCCATGGTGGCCGCCACCCTGCAGCTGCCCGTGGTGCCCACCATAGGCCTGGCCTACATCGTGCCCTACAAGGGGCAGGCGCAGTTCCAGATCGGCTACAAGGGCCTGATAGAGCTGGCCGAGCGCAGCGGGCAGTTCCGCAACATCATCGACGAGGTGGTCTACGAGGGCCAGCTCGTGAGCGGCAACCGCTTCACCGGAGAGTACGTCTTCGACGAGTCGGCCAAGAAGAGCGACAAGGTGATAGGCTACATGGCCCGCTTCGACCTCGTCAACGGATTCTCCAAGACGATCTACTGGACCAGGGAGCAAATCGAGGAACACGCAAAGAAGTTCTCGCAGGCCTACCGCAGCGGCTACGACAGCCCCTGGCGCAGCGACTTCGACTCCATGGCGCGAAAGACTGTGCTCAAGGCCCTCTTCAGCAAGTACGCCCCCAAGAGCATACAGATGCAGACGGCTATCAGCTACGACCAGGCCTCCGTGCGAGCCGACAGGGAGACGCTGGCCTCCCCCGAAGCCATCAATATCGACGCCTACGACGTCGAATACATCGACAACCCACAATCCTCCATCCCATCGGAAGAAACGGCTCAGAACGCTCGTGACGCGGCGACAGAGGCATCCGAGCGGGCGGCCGCGGCCATGGCGCAGGCCACAGGGGACGCGCAGGCCGGAATTTGACCGCCGGAGCCCACTGACAGCAACACTCGAAAAATCAAAAAAAACACCACCATGACACAGCCCATCATCCCAGCCGCGTCGCTCACCGACGAGCAGCGGCAGAGCATCGTCAAACTCTACGGAGACGCGCTCTGCCTCATCCACACGGAGGCCACATCCGAGTTCGCGCAGATCATCCAGTCGCAGGCAGAAGGCATGCTTATAGTCTGCGACGACATCTTCGGCCGCGCCTTCTTTGAAACCGCCCTCAGCCCCTCGGCCTGACCGCGGCTCCGGAAACAGAACAACCAACGACAAAAACAGACAAACGAAATGACAGGAATAATTTTTTTACTGATCGCCATAGCCGGGGGCTGCGCCGCCGCCGTCTACATGCTCGTCGCCCTTGACACCATGGAGCGCAGCCTCGGAGAGCTGCGCCGAGCGGTCCACGAGCTGCGCCATGGCATCGTCGGCGCGCAGGAGGGGCTGAGGGCCCACTCGATACGCATCTCCGCCGCGGAATACGAGCAGGAGAGCCTGCGCGACGCCTTGGGGCGCGTTGTCTACACCCCCGCCCGCGGCATCGTCCGCTACCTGGGCCAGCGCAACGAGGAGCGCAACCTGCGCGCCGCGGAGAACGCCGGAGCCACCGCCGAGCAGTTCGCCCAGGCCGCCGCCGAGATCGCAGCCCTCTGGACGGAGGAAGGCCGCGTGTTCCCCTGCTACCGAGCCTTCGCCGGCGCGCTCACCGCCGCCGCCACCAAGCAACTCGTAAAAACGGACGACCATGGAGAATGACGCGCTTAACTCGGCCCGGACGCGCAGGCGCATTGAGGAGGTCGCCGCTCTATGCGGCGGCCAAGGCCACGGCAAACCCGTGTGGGACCTCGTGCTCGGATGCGCCGAGGAGGCATACGCCTTGGCCGCCGCGGCAGGCGAGGACGTGAGCCCCGATAGCTGCCGATCCGCGTATTCAGACGCGGTGCGCCGCTACCTGCTCGGCCGCAGCTCGTTCGCGGCCCCTACCTGGCTCGAGAGCCTGGACGACGCGAGATTCAGCGACTACTACGCCTGCAACATCCTCGGCACACTCGACGACGAGCTTGCCGACATGACCATCTGCTGCGCCCGCTGGCTCGCCGCCGAGGCAAGACGATCAGACCGCGCCGGCGGTCTTGACAAAGACAGCGCGGCCGCGCTGGGACGCTGCGTCGACGACATAGCTCGGAGGGTGAGCGGCCTCGAAGACAGAGTGCTGATGTACCACCGCGTGCGCCAGCTGGCAGCCCATGTGCGCATGAAGACGCGCTACAACCGGCTGCATCCCGACCACGCATACGCCCAGCTGCCATGACACGCACCAGACTGACGTTCAAGGACCGCGACCAATGGCTCGCGGCGCGCAGGGAGGGCATCGGAGCCTCCGAGGTGGCCACCATCGTGGGGCTCAACCCCTGGGAGACCCCCTACCAGCTGTGGAGGCGCAAGGTCGGCCTGGACGAGGCCAAACCCATGAGCGCGGCCATGGCGGCCGGCCACATCCTCGAGGACGGCGTGGCCCGCTACTGGGCCGAGGCCACCGGAAGGCAGATAATCCAGTCAAGCAGAAGCGACTTCATGTTCGTAGACCCCGAGAAGCCATTCCTGCGCGTGAGCCCCGACCGCACTTACTGGCTGGAGGGCGAGCCCCGCAACGACGACAACAAGGGCATCCTCGAGTGCAAGACCACCCGCATGGTCGTAGACCCGGCTGACCTGCCAAAGCACTGGTTCGCCCAGGTGCAGATGAACCTCGGCGTGGCGGGCTACACCAGCGGCAGCCTGGCGTGGCTCTCGGCGGCGGGGGGCTTCGACTTCGGCTACCAGGACATCAAGCTCGTGCCCGACTTCTTCGGCTGGCTGGCCGAGGAGACCGAGCGGTTCTGGACGGACTGCGTGCAAGGCGGGGCCGAGCCCAGCGCGGAGAGCGTCAAGGACGTGCTGCTGAAATACGCCGTCCACGCCCCCGGCAAGGTGGTGGAGGCCGACGAGGATCTGCTGAAGCTCTGCGGCGACATCAAGGCCGTGCGGGCGGAGATGGACGCCCTCGCTGCCCGCAAGGAAGAGCTGGAGGCGAGGCTGAAGACGGCCTTCGGCGACGCCGAGGCCATAGCCCGCGGCGGCGAGACCCTGGCCACGTTCAAGGCCCCCAAGGCCGGGACGAAGTTCGACGCCAAGGCCTTCCAGGCCGAGCACCCCGACCTCGCCGCCCGCTACAGCAAACCCTCGCAAGGAGCCAGGAGGCTGCTGCTGAAATGATAGCCGTCTCAAACGCCGACCGCGACAAGATCGCCGCGCTGCTGCGTGCGTTTTCCCGCCAACGGGCGACCAGCACCAAGGAGGCCAACGACCAACGCATGGCATCGCTGCTCGCCCGGAAGCTGGAGCGCAAGAAACCATTCAACCCAACGAAACACTAACGAAAAAAAACCACACAATGAGCAAAGAGAGCATTGTCTTCTACAAAGACTGGTGGAACGCTATAAAGAGCCTCCCGAAGGAGATGCGGATGGATGTGATGGCGGCCATCATGGACTACGGGTTCGAGGGCACTGAGCCCGAGGACGCTATGCTGAAGTTCGCCACGGCGCAGATGCGCATGTTCATCGACCGACACACCAAGAGATTCGAGGAAACGTGCGAAAGGCGCAAAGCCGCCATCAAAAAGCGGTGGGATAAGGGCAAGGACGACGAAGGCGTACAAGATAACGCGAATGTGTCCGACAGCATACAAACGAATACAAATGTATCGGACAGCATACAAACGAATACAAATGTATCGGATAGTATACAAGAGAATACAATTGTATCGGAAACCTCACCTAAGCATACAAAAGGATACAACCCGATACAACCCGATACAACCCGATACCTAAATGATAATGAGAATGAGAATGATAATGAGAATGATAATGAGAATGATACTACGTCTACAAGTAGCCGTAGTAGATATTCTTCGCGCGCGAGTGCCGGCGGCTACGACGACGACACCCTGATCGTTGAGTTTTTCGCCCCGGAGAAAGAGCAGACCACGGCGGCTATAGCCATGCAGCTGCACATGAGCCTCGACGACCTGCGGCAGATGGCGGAGGAGGTCGTGACCGAATGGAAGCAGACCGGCAAGCGGCACGAAAGCTACAACGACGCCTCCCGCCACCTGATCAGCGTGCTGCGAAAGAAAAGGCAATGGACGAAGAAACAGCCGGGAGGCAACAAGGACGACCCCAGGCTGGGCGTGGGAGAGTTCCGTGACTCTCAAGGCAGGCGCACTTACGGCACCAGCGGCATCGTGGTGCCCGAATCGGCCCCGCCCCGCCCCTCGGCAGGGCATTGGTGGAGCGTGCCGTCTAACGCCTGGTGCTCGATGATATGAGGGACTACAGAGACTACGGCATCGAGATCCCCGGCGGCCGCTCGGGCGGCAAGGTGAAGTGCTTCTGCCCGCAGTGCCACGACACGCGCCGCGACAAGCGCGACAGGAGTCTCTCCGTCGACCTGGACAAAGGCGTGTGGAACTGCCACTACTGCGGCTGGGGCGGCGCACTGGGCCGCTCCGACGAGGAGAAGGAGCGGTGGATGCGCTCGCAGCCCTGGTTCCGCCCTGCGCCGATCCGCAGGCAGAAACCTGCGTACAAGCGACCGTCTGCGACAGGGAGTACGACCCTGTCTGCGAAAGCGGTGAAGTGGTTTGCTTCCAGGGGCATCTCCCTTGCCACGCTCCGGGCGGCGAAGGTCACGGAAGGGCTGGAATGGATGCCGCAGAAGAACTGCAAGGCGAACACCGTCCAGTTCAACTATATCCTCAACGGCGCGCTGATAAACACGAAGTTCCGCACGGGCGACAAGTGCTTCAAACTCGTTTCGGGGGCGGAGCTGCTGCCGTACAACATCGACGCCATCAAGGGCCAGCCCACGTGCGTCATCACCGAGGGCGAGATGGACGCGCTCTCGTTCATGGAGGCCGGCGTTGCCTCGGTGGTGAGCGTGCCCAACGGAGCGAACGCCAACCTCGACTACCTCGACGACTTCATCGAGGACTACTTCGACGACAAGCAGACCATCTACATCGCCGTCGACACCGACACCAAGGGCACGGAGCTGCGAGACGAGCTGCTGCGCCGCTTCGGCCCGGAGAGATGCCGCGTGCTGGACTTCGGCGACGACTGCAAGGACGCCAACGAGCACCTCATGGCCCACGGAATGGAAAGCCTGCTGCGCTGCCTCGCGGATGCTCCGGAGGTCAAGGTGGAGGGCGTCTTCTCTGTCTCCGACTTCGAGCAGAGCCTGGACGCTATCTTCGAGGACGGCCTGCAAAGGGGCGTCACCATCGGCCACGAGAACATCGATCGCTTCCTGAGCTTCGAGACGCGACGCCTTTGCCTGGTCACCGGATACCCCGGCAGCGGAAAGTCGGAGTTCATCGACGAGATGGCCGAACGCCTGAACATCCGCTACGGCTGGCGATTCGCCTACTTCAGCCCGGAAAACGCTCCCCTGGCCTACCACGCCAGCAAGCTCATCGAGAAGTTCACCGGCCGCAGATTCCACCGCAGCTGCCTGACCTACGGCGAGTACAAGCAGGTGAAGGAGCACCTGGAGCAGAATTTCTTCTTCATATCCCCCGCCGACTACCGCGTGGACACGATTCTGGAGAAGGCCCGCTACCTGGTGCGCCGCCGAGGCATAAAGGCTCTCGTGATCGACCCCTACAACCGTCTGGAGGACGAGCGGGGAAGCCGCAAGGAGACGGACTACGTGAGCCGCCTGCTGGACAAGCTCACCAACTTCGCCCAGCAGAACGACATCCTGGTCATCCTAATGGCCCACCCCGCCAAGCCGGCTAAAAACAAGGACGGCAAGATCGACCCTCCTTCCCTCTACGACATCAGCGGCTCGGCCCACTTTTTCAACAAGGCCGACTTCGGCATAGTCGTGCACCGCGACAGGGCGAACAACACCGTGGAGATCCGAGTGGAGAAGGTCAAGTTCCGCCACCTGGGCGAGCCGGGCGTGGCCGTGATGTGCTACAACCCCGTCAACGGACGCTATGTGGACGTCGTTGCCGACCTGCCCCCGCATTGGGACAACGCCAACCACCTGATGGAGGCCGAGAAGAGGCGACAATCAGCCGCAGATGGAGCGGCGCGCCTGGATTTTGACGCGTCTGACCCCTTTGCGCCCATAGAGGGCGATGTGCCTTTCTAACCATTCATTCCACCCGAAATGAAAGACTTACCGAATCATTCGTTACCATCGTTCTTGCCCCCTCTGAACGCAAACGCAAATATTCCGAACGTCGGGAGCAACAGCCGCCTCTGCAGGCTGTTAGCCCTGCAAAAGGGCTCGCAGCCAACCATTACCGCAGCCCGATTCAGCGACCTACGCCATGAGCGCCAGAAGAGCCGCGAAGTGCCGGAAATCAACATCTCCAAGCGGCTCACCAAGGACGAGCTTTTCCGCGTGGCTTACATGCCCTTCGTCATGGCGCAGGTGGTGTGGGACTACGCCGACACGCTCTGCGATCTGTCGGTCATCGCCCGCGAGAGCAGGCTCAAACGCCTGTGCCGAGCGGTGAAGGGCCTCCGCAGGGAGTACGACCGCGGCCGAGCACCTTTCATTGACTCCGCGGCGCAGGCCAAGGAGGAGGAGCACATGATCGCCTTCCAGGAAGCGCACCGCGACTTCTTCGCGAAGCTCCGACTGGCCGTCACGGAGAGAATCCACACCTCGCACGGCGTCCTCGACCCTGACAGGGAGACGCTGGTGGCGGCCTGCTGCATGGGGGTGCTTTGCCACCGGGCATTGCGCAAGTTGGTCGCCTGGGCCGACGCGCTCATTGAGCGAAAGTGCGGCCGCGCCAGCCACAGCATAATGCCCGACCAGATGCGGCAGCTCGGCACCCTGCTGCCCGAATTCGCCGGCGACTACGGGATTGACCTCGGCACCCCGCAAATGGACATGTGGCGCGACACGCTCGTCAACCACGTCCTCTCCGTGGAACTAATCGAAAACAGATAAACATCACTTAATCAACCCTCTAAAACTCAACATCAATGAGCAATTTCGGAATCAAAATCGACTTCCTCAAACTCAAGGGAGCCGCTGTGACAGAGCTGCAGACGCCGCAAGGCGTGAAGCGTTGCCTGGTCATTCCAGTGGACGACAACCACCTCTTCGTGGGGCAGAAGGGCTGCTACCTCGACCTGGTGGCCTTCGAGATGCGCAGCCCCAAGTACGAAAGCACGCACACGCTTAAGCAGAGTCTGCCCAAGGCCGTGCGCGAGGCTATGCCGGAGCAGGAGCGCAACGCCCAGCCCATACTCGGCGACCTCAAACCCCTCGGCGGCAATGCGCCGCAACTGCCCTCCACAGGCCCCGTACCGGGCGGCGGTGGCTACAGCTACGTGGATCCCACCCGAGGCTTCACCGCGCCGCCGTCCCCTCCCGCTGCCCCGACCACCTCCGATGACGGCCTGCCGTTCTGATCGTCTTAACCCGCGAATCTGACCACGGCCAAAGCACGGCGAGCGGAGAATCCTCGGTGAGATTTTTTTTAGATTGTTTGGAAAAAAGTGCCTGAAAATTTGGTTAGTATTATAATTATTACTACATTTGCAATGTAGTTAAACATTTAACCACCAATCAATAACGACATAAAAATTTCATGAATCATCTTGACGACATCTCCCTTTACATCAAATGGGGCAATATCTCAAAGGACTACTTCGGCTTCTCGAGAGGCTGGATTTATCAGCGGTTAAACGGCTACGACGGCAACGGCAATGCTTGTGAGTTCACCACTCAACAGAAGGAAACTCTTCGAGAAGCACTACGTGACCTGGCGCGAAAACTAAACGAGACCGCCGACAAAATATAAGGCTCTGTTAAATGTTTGACTACGCCGCTTATTCCTTCAGAGCCGGAATAAGCACCTGGCCCGATTGGCGTCAAAGCCTTTCGGGCCTCTCTGTTTATCGGGCTGCCGGAGAGCTTCGACAAATAACCAAATTTTTGCTGAAAAACTGACTCAAAGACTCGGGGTAGCGGCTTAATCTCCCCTGCTCTATCGTTTCCATCGCCATGACTATGAAAACACCAACCAAACACTCAAAATCGCGCGGAAAGGCCGCAAAAACGCCTTCATCGGACTTATTCACGGCTCTGTGCAAGTCGGAGCTGCGGGTGGACTGCGTCAAGGAATACCGCTTCCACCCCACTCGCAGATGGCGGTTCGACTACGCCATCCCAGCCCACAAGATAGCCGTGGAGGTGGAGGGCGGCGTGTGGACGGGAGGCAGGCACACGTCGCCGCAGGGCTTCCTGAAGGACATGGAGAAGTACAACGCCGCTGCTCTCCTGGGCTGGCGCCTGTTCCGAGTGACGCCCGAAAGCCAGCTCGCCAACGATACGATTTCCATGCTCCGACAAGCTATTACGGGAGAATATGACAACCAGTACGACATTTTCAAGGCAAAATCATGATTATATCATAAACATTTACTACCTTTGCGCCATGGCAAAAGGCAGCGGATCATTACGAAGCACTAAACCAAGCTCTAACAGCATAGCGCACAACAGGGGTGTTTTTGATTTTGAAACATCGATGCCCGATGTGCTAATGGGAGAGTCATATTTTTCTGAGTCCAGCGGAGGATTCGTGTTAGGGATGAAAGGCCACAATTATGATGACATCGAAAGAGAGGCATTTCGGCACATGGCTGACAATGGATTCTTAGTTGTCGCTACTCCCGAAGGCGGCATGGCGTACATATCCGGAAAGTCAGCAAAGGGCAAGATGCTCTATGCTGACGGACTACTGATGGGGAAAGTTTTCGAGCTTAAATCGCCTTCTCCTCAATCGTCCAAAGAAGAAGCACTCGACAATTCGATAAAAAAAGCCTTGAACCACGCGCGTTCCAAGCAGGCAAACGTACCCGTCATCTACGACCGAAACGGCATTTACCACAGGGACAACATCGAAAGAGGTCTCGCCGACTACGAAAGCAAGTCCGACGTGCGATTCAGCGCAATTATCGTAATCGACAGGTATGGTCGTGTATGGGAACACCAACATAACAAGTGAAGCACGCCAGAATGCCCTGCGTGCTTCGTGTGTACTCGTTCACCGCGGCCTAGGACATTCTACGACCCCCCGGCTCATAAGTACGCCGCAAAATTATACAAAATATTCTAATCCACAAATGTTGAGCGAAAAAAACGAGGATAATTATTACATTCCCGACAGCCTCTTCCCTTCGGACAACGAGCTGGAGGTGCCGAGCCTGCGCCTGGACGTGCAGCCGACTGCCGTTACTATCCCGTTCGTTTGCTTCGGCGAACAGAAGCGGACGTTCAAGATGAACGGGACGGGGACGTTGCATTTCTACACGGATGATTACCGCTTCAACGCTATCTACGACCACCCTGAACGCATCCTCGCCCATAACCCGATGAACATGGTTGAGCCTAACTGGAGCCTGTTTAACGACACGCCGCTGGCCTTCGGCCTGCAGGCAATCTACAAAAAGCGATGGCTCGCCCGCGCCATGCAGGAGCGCGGCATCGGTGTGTTCGTCGACCTCAACGTGGCCAACAAATTCATAGCGGCCAACCTCCTGGGGGTGCCCCGCGGATACGGAGCATTCTGCACCCGCGGTTACAGCGACCGCATCCCCGCTCTGGAGATGGAGTATATGGTTGCCATCCGCGTGGCGGCTGGCAATCCTGTAACCTTCGTCGTATACGGCGGGGGCGAGAACGTAAAGGCGTGGTGCCGTATGAATGGCTGCGTGTACGTCACCCCGGTAATCACGATCAAGAACAAGCAGAAGGCAATTGCCCGGATGGAAAGAAACATCGCACGTCTCAGCGCAGGATCGTTGTTCCCTCCGATTTCCGAACCTGCTCGTGAATACACGAAAGGATTGGGAGTAGTGAGTGATTTCGCGCTTCAAGTTCTTGATTTCAAACAAAAAAGCCCACAATAATTCTTGCGCATATTAAAATAATTGCCGTACTTTGTATGTGATTGCATTATAAACACATATCAATCCCTTCGCACTAGTAGTGTGAATACTTCTTTTATGCCGGCTGCAAAGCATCGGAAACAACAAAACAGCATACCATCGTGAGTGAGGCACAACAAAATAAGCGCAACAAGCTGCGCATCGCAAGGCTGGAGATAGTGGCCGAGCTGCTCAAACGCGGCTACTCGTACAGACGAATACGAGCGGAGGTGATAGGGCGGCTCGACCTGCCCGCCTACAGCCTGTGCACGGTAAAAACCGACGTGGACGCACTGATGGCGGAATGGCGCGAGGCGAGGCTGACCAACGTGGACGATCTGGTGCAGCTCGAGCTGGAACGCATCGATGACGCCATCGTGGAGCTGCGCGAGCAGTGGGAGCTATCAAAGGGCGACCGCAAGACTGCCGGAGACGACTGCGAGAACGGGGGCAAGCGCATAGCGGAGACGCGCTCGCTGGGCAACGTGGCCTATTGGGCGGAGATTCGCGCGCAGCTGGTGGAGAGGCGCAAGCTGCTGGGCCTGTACTCGCCCGACAGAGCCGTGATCAAGACGGAGGTGGGAATATCGAGGGCCGAAATCGAAGCGGAACTTTCCCGCCTGCAAAACCTGCAGAAAGACTAAACGAAGGTCTGAATGGGAACGCCATCGGTAGACACACTGCGCAAAGAGCTGGGCCTGCGCCGGCAGCTGCTTGAACTTGACGCTCGCCGTCAGTTCAGGCAATTCTTGCCGTATATGGACCCGACGTACTCGCGCCAGTGGTTTCACCGCCTCATCGCCGACCGCTGCCAGGCCCTGCTCGACGGAGACATCAAGAAGCTGATGGTGTTCGTGCCCCCGCAGCACGGCAAGAGCCAAATCGTGTCGCGCTCGTTCCCGGCCTTCGCCCTCGGCGTCAACCCCGACCTGAAGATTGTCGGCTGCTCCTACGCCGCCACCTTGGCGCAGGGATTCAGCCGCTCCATACAGCGCATCATGGACTCGGAGGAGTACGCTCGCATCTTCCCTGAGACCTTCCTCAACGGCTCGCGCGGCCGCGGCTCGGCCAGAGGCGTGGCACGCACCGCCGACGAGTTCGAGGTGGTGGGCCACAGGGGCTTTTACCGCTCGGCGGGCGTATGCGGCGGTCTCACCGGCACGGCGGTGGACATCGGCATCATCGACGACCCTGTGAAGGACGCTCTGGAGGCGCAGTCTGCCACCTACCGAGAGCGTGTGTGGGAATGGTACAACTCCGTGTTCATGACCCGACTGCACAACAACTCCCGCCAGCTCTTCATCATGACCCGCTGGCACGAGGACGACCTCGCCGGCCGCATCCTGGCCAAGGAGGGCGACTGGGAGGTGCTGTGCATCCCAGCCATCCGCGAGAGCCTTGACGACGGCAACGCCGAAGACCCCCGGCAGGTGGGCGAAGCCCTGTGGGAGCAGCGCCACTCATTGGCTCGCCTGCTTGAAGCGCAAAAACGCTCCGAGCGGGTGTTCGCGGCCCTGTACCAGCAGCATCCCACGCCCGACGGCGGCAACATCGTGAAGGCGGCGTGGTTCCGGAGTTGCTCACGCTCGGAGTTCGAGCGGCTGCACAACGGCGAGCCCATCGTCTTCTTCATCGACACGGCCTACACCGACAAAACCGCCAACGACCCCACTGGCATCATCGCCACCTGCAAAATCGGCGAAGACCTTTACATCGTCGACGCAGAGAAGGTGCACATGAAGTTCCCCGACCTCATCCGCCACATCCCCGCATACGTCCGGCGCAACGGGTACACGCCGAAGTCCACGATCCGCATAGAGCCGAAAGCCAACGGCATCTCAGTCATAGACCAGCTCAAGGAGAACACCGGCCTGAACGTCACCCGCACACCTTCGCCCTGCGACAGCAAGGAGACGCGCCTGAACGCTTCCTCTCCCTGCGTGGAGGGCGGCCGCGTGGTGCTGGTGGAAGGGGGCTGGAACGACGGCTTCGTCGACGAGGTGTGCGGCTTCCCCGCTGCCACCCACGACGAATACGTGGACGTGCTCTGCTATGCCATCGACTATCACCTCACAAGCCCCTTCAAGCCCATAGACAAGAAGCGGCTCGCCAGACTGGTGCATTAACCCCTCCAGCAATTCACCTCTCAAATCCAACACATAATGCCAATCGAAGACATCCTCAACTCCAACGCCTCGGCGGAGGCCAAGATAGCCGCCCTGAAGGAGAAGACCATAGTCGTGCCCTCATGGGGCGGCGCTAAGGGCTTAAGGCGCGAGTACGACCCCACGCTCCACCCGGTGATGGACAAGGCTCTGTACCCCGACGTCGCCAACGACGACGGCTCCTACGAGCCGCAGACGCGCATCACCTACGACCTCCAACGCCTCGCCACAAAGCGAATGACGGAGCTGGCCGTGGGAACGCCCGTCAAGCGCATCTACACCCCGCAGAACGAGCGTCAGCAAGCCGTGGCGCGATACATCGAGAACATCCTCGAGCGCAACCGCATCAACTCCCTCAACACCGAGCGATGCGCAATGCTCTTCGCGGGCTGCGAGGTGGTCACGCTGTGGTACGCCACGGAGACGCCCAACCCCCTCTACGGCTTTGACTCTCCGCTGAAGCTGCGCTGCCGCAACTTCTCCCCCATGCTCGGCGACGAGCTTTATCCTCTCTTCGACGAGTACGGCGACATGATAGCCCTCTCCATCGGCTACCGCCGCCGCGTGGCAGGGAAGAGCGTGCAGTACTTCGACGCTTACACCGCCAACCGGCACATCAAGTGGAGCAACGCCGCGGGCGGGGCCATGGCCGTGGTGGAGGACGAGACGACCACGCTGGGGAAGATTCCCGCCGTGTATGTGTGGCGACCCACCCCGGTGTGGGAGGACACCTCGAAGATCGTCTACGAGATGGAGTGGGCAATGAGCCGCAACGGCAACTACCTGCGCAAGAACTCCAAGCCCATCTTCGCCGTCTTCGCCGACGACATCGTGGACTACGGCGGCGAGGGCGACGACAAGGAGGCCAGAGCCATCATGCAATTCCCCAAAGGCACCTCGGCGCAGTACCTGACGTGGGCGCAGGCCGTGGACAACCTCAAGTTCTACATGGCCGAATTGCGCCAGACCTTCTTCACCCAGCTGCAGTTGCCCGACTGGTCTTACGAGAGCATGAAGTCGGCCCCCATGTCCGGCGAAAGCCGCAAGCAGCTGTTCATCGACGCCCACCTCAAGGTCAAGGACGAGAGCGGCCGCCTCATCGAGTGCTTCGACCGAGAGGTGAACGTGATAAAGGCATTCCTCAAAACCATGCTCCCCGCCTCCTTCCACAGCGACATCGACGCCCTGCCCGTGGAGCACGAGGTGTCGGCATTCGTGGTCTCCGATGAAAAGGACACCATCGTCAATCTAATGACGGCCAACGGCGGCAAGCCCGTCATCTCGCAGCGGGAGTCTATCGAGGTGCTCGGATGGAGCAAGGACGTGGACAAGACCATGGCCGAAATCCAAGAGCAGGACGTGCAAGACGCCTTCGGCTCATATCAGTAAAACACGCACAGCTATGCCTAGAGAACGCACACAAGCCAGATTATCCCGGATGGCGCGGCCTGAACGCACCGCGCATGCTCAAACGCGCCGGTGCAGAGATTGCATCCATTCCTACGACTGGCACGACCTCTCGCTCGAAGGCCGCCCCATCCTCTGCCGCTGCCTTGTGGACGCCAAGAGCAAGCAGGGGCGTTTCTGCAAGTTCCTCTCCGACCTCGCCTGCGAGCATTTCGCCTCCCGGTCACTGATCAGATAAGACCACGCCTGCGACCATGTCCAAGCCCAGCAAATACGACCGACAGCACCTGCGCAACCTCGCCCGCTACCGCAAGCAGATCGAGGCCATATATGACGCCGCCCTGCATGAGGCAGCGGCCATAGGTGGCCTTGTGCCGTCGCTGGACGAGGGGAAGCTGTTCTCCTTTGACGACTACCCCATCACCCACGACAGGGTGCGCAGGCTGCTCGGCTCGCTGTGTAAGGAGCTTGAGATGTGCGTCGTCAACGGCGTGCGCTCGGAGTGGACGCTGGCCAACAACAAGAACGACGCTCTGTGCGACCGCGTCTTCGGCAGCCGCAAGTCGCGGCTCCCCTATGAGGCCGCTCGCCGATACTACGCCACCAACGCCCCCGCCCTCGAGGCCTTCCTCTCCCGCCAGGAGCAGGGGCTCGGGCTCTCCGACAGGGTGTGGCGGTACACCGACATGTTCCGCCGCGAGATAGAACTCGGCCTTGACCTCGGCATCCGCTCAGGGCACGACGCTCGGCAGATGGCAAGCAGCCTCAAACAGTACCTGCTGCACCACGACAAGCTCTTTCGCCGCGTCAGGGACGAGCACGGCCAGCTCACGCTCTCCCGAGCCGCCGCCGACTTCCACCCCGGAAGGGGCGTCTACCGCAGCAGCTATATGAACGCCCTGCGACTGACGGCCACGGAGACGAATATGGCCTACCGCACCGCCGACCACGACCGCTGGCAGCAGCTGGACTTCGTGGTTGGGCAGGACGTGCGCTGCTCCGACACCAACCACACCCAGCCCGACATCTGCGACACGCTGGCTGGCCGGTACCCCAAGGACTTCGTCTTCACGGGGTGGCATCCCTTCTGCCGCTGCTACGTCGTGCCTGTGCTCAAGACCGAGGAAGAGGTTGACGCAGACATGCAACGCATCCTGCGTGGGGAAGACCCGCTGCCGCCCTCGCAGAGCGAGAACGCCGTGGAGGAGGTACCCGACAACTTCGCCGACTGGGTAAGGGAGAACGAAGAGCGCATCGCAGCCGCAACCGACCGCGGCACCCTCCCCTACTTCATCAGAGACAACGAGAAGTATATTGGTACGTCGCTGGAAGAACATCAGATACATTCATTTCTCAGCGGAGAGAATGTGCTTCTTACCCCCACCCACGAGCAAGATGTAAGTTTAATCCAGGATAAACTGTTCCAGCTTCAAAAAGACAATCCCTCGTGGTTCCGCAGAGGATACACTGGAATTGAAACGACCTCTTCCCAAACAGGCGGATACATGTCAACGGACAGCAAAGGACGGATTACTATTAACTTCGCAAAGGACGTTAATGGCTTCAATGCCGGCGAGAGCGTACTCTCGGCATTCAAGAAGCTGAAGGAAGGCAGGGAACTAACAGCTCACGAGGAATATTCTATTGAGATGCTCTGGCACGAGATACTTCACAACAAGACTCTCAACACAGTTGTACTGCCAGACATAGATACACATTTAGGCTTCCCTCGCTCTGTGGCTGAAACCATCAATCAACTTGTGGCAAGGCATACGTATCCCGATTTTCTGAAGAAATTAGGAGGAAAAGCTGTTCACCAAAGCTGGGTGCTTGAATATGGAATAAGTTATAGGGAATATGTTGCAAACATTCGTTCGATTATAACAAAAGCAAGAATAACTGAAAGCGATTTTGTTACACGAGCACAAAAGATTCTAATGGAGGACTATTCCCAAATTGACGAACGAATCGAGAAACTGCTAATCAATCTCTGCTCAAACAAACGAAATAAGGAGAATATTGGTTTTATTTTTAGACGAATAGAACTTGAGGATTTTACCGAATATCTAAAAATCTTGAAATAAATGGGCAATCAAACTTCTATTCTTCACCTTTGCAAAATAGAAGTTCGCTTTCTCCTTGTCATCTCTCATGCTAAATAATAACCCTAGCATAAAATTTGCATCATCAGGATTAGCGAAAGGATCAATTCCATGCGCACGCTCCCATTCGAATTGCTCTCTCCCTCCGAAACGATTCAGCTCTTCATCGGTAGGGTTATGGTCAAATATCGTTTCCATTAGTAAATTTCTTAAACGTTATCGCTTTTCTATGCAAATATAGCAAAAACCGCCGAGGCCGCAAAACACTACCCGAATCTTTCGGAACTTTTCTAAATTAAGATTCCGACTTCGACCGCTGGCAGCAGCTGGACTTTGTGGTCGGGCAGGACGTGCGATGCTCCGACACCAACCACGCGCTGCCCGACATCTGCGACACGCTGGCTGGCCGGTACCCCAAGGACTTCGTCTTCACGGGGTGGCATCCCTTCTGCCGCTGCTACGTCGTGCCTGTGCTCAAGACAGAGGAGGAGGTTGACGCCGACATGCAGCGCATCCTCCGTGGGGAAGACCCGCTGCCGCCCTCGCAGAGCGAGAACGCCGTGGAGGACGTGCCGGACAACTTCACCGACTGGGTGCGGGAGAACGAAGAAAGGATTGAACAAGCAAGCCGATTACCTTATTTCATTCGTGATAATATGCGTTTTGTCCAAGTAGACCTTGGGGTTGGAATAGGCGCACACAAGCGAGGAAAGGGGGCAATAATGAGGGGCCGAGATGATGATCAATATTTGCAGGAGCTACAAGCTGACAAAATTGCGAATGCACCTATTTCTCTAACCCCAAATCTGCTTGCAAATGCAGAGGAGGCATGTGAAAAGCTTAAAATTAAACGTATTGATATGACATTTGAAATGGCGGACGGAAGAACTCCAAACCTTAACAAGTTACGAGATAATTGCCAAACCGCCGTCGTAGTTTACGAAGCACGCCGCAGAGGGATTGACGTTATATCCTTAGGGCATAGCGAAGAAAAAGACTCGCCATCATACCGATTAGGAGAGGATGGCGCAATTGCCTTCAAGGGGAAAGATGGTTTGCCCCCAAAATTTATGTCATTAGGAGGGAACAAGGCGCGGATTAAATCAAAAATCGAATCGATAACTACAAACGAGGGCAGATACCATCTCGGCATGGAAAGTGGTGAAGATGGCCACATAATTGTAGCGGAAAAAATAAAGGGTCACGATGTCGTCTTTTATGACCCTCAAAGTGGCAAAGCTTGGAGTCTCGGTCATATACTTGAAAGCTACGACAAATTCTCCATTCTTAAAGTCAGCAATCTCGAACTTGACACGGACTTCCTTTTAGAAATTTGCGAGGTCCGGTAAATTCAACAACGTTCGCCTATAGTGCAGAATTTCATCCAAATCATCGATAACTTGACAGTTGGCATCCGCATCTACCAAAACAAAGATAGGCAGTCCGCACTTGTGACGGGGAGGCACATCGAATCTGAAACCAAAAAGAGCCTTTCCTTTTTCTTGCCCCATATATTTTCCAATTAGCGGTGTTGTAGATTTGATGGCCGCTTTAGCGACCCTCTCAAACTGTTTAAGCTGATCTTGTGTGAAGGTTGACATCTGAAAAGGAATTATAACGTCAGAACGGCGGTTTTAAGGCGCACCATGCAGTGAATAGCAGCCGAGCCGAGGGTTTTATCGTTTCGGCTCAAGAGAGCGAACACGTGGCGTTTGTGCGCAAAGGTAGCAAAAACCGCCGAGGCAGCAAAACACTACCCGAATCTTTCGGAACTTTTCTAAATTAAGATTCCGACCATGACCGCTGGCAGCAGCTGGACTTCGTGGTTGGGCAGGACGTGCGCTGCTCCGACACCAACCACACCCAGCCCGACATCTGCGACACGCTGGCTGGCCGGTACCCCAAGGACTTCGTCTTCACGGGGTGGCATCCCTTCTGCCGCTGCTACGTCGTGCCTGTGCTCAAGACCGAGGAAGAGGTTGACGCAGACATGCAACGCATCCTGCGTGGGGAAGACCCGCTGCCGCCCTCGCAGAGCGAGAACGCCGTGGAGGACGTGCCGGACAACTTCGCTGACTGGGTAAGGGAGAACGAGGAGCGCATCGCAGCCGCCACCGACCGCGGCACTCTGCCATACTTCATCAAAGACAACGAGAAGTATATGGACGTGCACAACTACCATCGTGCGACAGAGACGCCCTTGAATGGCATTGCTGAATCTTTTCTGAAGAACTACGAGGAGATTGAAACGGCCCTGGGTATTAATCGCGGCGCACCAATGAGCTTTGAAGAAGCTAACGAGATGAGAGCAAACCCGAATTACAAAACAGCCGTCGAGTTCCGGCAGAACTGCTCGGGGACGGTGTTCGCCAATGAACTACGCCGCAGAGGCTTTGACGTGGAGGCTTTCGGCAACTCTAAAGAGGAATGGCGAATCACGACCATCCTTTCAAAGCGTCCTGAAATCGCATTCATGGACGCTGACGGAAATCCGCCCGTGCCTATCAGAATTAAGACTTCTGGCAATTTAATGCGCGACCTCGGCAGCCAGATGACGGAGCCTGGACGCTACCATCTGAGGTTCAGGTTCAACAACGACAGTGGCACTGGCCACATCATCACGGCAGAACGCCTTGCTGACGGCACTCTGCGAATCTACGACCCGCAGAACGGAAAAATAATCAGGAACTTCAGAGAGTACTCCACGGGCGTCACCAACTCAACCTTCGAGTACTACAGGGTGGACAACCTTCGCATCAATCCGGATGTGGCGCGCGGAGCGGTCAAACCATCGGGCGTCATGGGAGACGCTCCGAAGATGAAACTCCCGCAAATTGCACATCTCATAGATAGAGGATGGTACGGCGAGTTTGACCCTAATATAAGTGAGTTAAGGAGACAGACCCTAAACTCCAACTACTTCACAATGTCTGACCAGCCGTTAGCGTACGAAAATTTGCGCACGGGAAAATTGCTTTTAAAACGTAAACCGCTAAGACGAATAATAAATCATTGTATAAACGCAGATGAAATCGATGCCGTTAAGTTCATCTGGAATAACCCTGGGAGCTTGAGGGAAATTCGCATTAGCCCTTTGGGCGAAGGAAAAGATTTGACGTTAGAATCTGTGCAGACAAACTTGCGCAATAAGAGGGCACGCGGTGTGGTAGAATACATAATCTATGAATTCGAGTATAATGGATTAGTTTGGACCTTGAAAACCGAACATCATAGATACGGGTTTGAACAATTCTACCACCTAAGGAAATCTAATGAATAAAAAAAGGCTCCCGACACAGCGCTCAAATACGCTATATAGCCGAAAGCCGTTGCAAATATGAAAATAATTACTCACATATGCAAATGAGAAAAGTGAATTTAATTTATTTTAATAAAACTCACGCATTATCACACGCCATTCGTCATCCGTCTTGGTCCATCGCAGTCCGTTGGGGCCTGCAATGATGAATTGCGGGAAGCCGATAAAGCGGGGAGTGTCGTCCGCAAAGACTGGTTCGAATATACCGCAGCCGTTCATTTCGCCGAGGTACCGTACATCGTCGTATATCGACGATTTCGCCATTTCCGCCGCTCGATTTTGCGTCTTGCTATCATTCATGGGAATTTAATTTTTGTCACTATGCTACTGGCTTTTAAGCCTTTTGCGCAAAGGTAGCGAAATCCGCCGAGGTCGCAAAACTTTTCTTGCTCGATTTACGTCGTGCCTGTGCTCAAGACAGAGGAGGAGGTTGACGCCGACATGCAGCGCATCCTCCGTGGGGAAGACCCGCTGCCGCCCTCGCAGAGCGAGAACGCCGTGGAGGACGTGCCCGATAACTTCGCCGACTGGGTGCGAGCAAAATCAGCAAAAATAGAAAACGCCAGTAGTTTACCGTTTTTTGTCCGTGACAATAAGGATAAAGTTAATCAAATCATAGATGAAAGCAGATACGACAAATTCATTGGCGAGGGTATAATCTCTCACCTGAGGGGCTATCCCATAACAGATGAATTCCTGAGGTTAAAATCTCATGCCGCTGTCGCAGAGCTGCTTCAGCATAATCTCTCATCTTCGGGTACTCCTGTGAAGGTGGAAGTCGATGCTCGTCTGATACCATTACGAGTTGCAAAAGCTTATGCTTCTACCTTGTCAGAGTTGAACAGAGAATATCTACTATTACAAGCACCCCTTGGGGTGGTCAAGCTTGGATACAAACCTGAAGACCCTTTAGAATTTGGTTGTACTTATTTCAACCATGATACGAGAGAACCCAAAATTGTAAGCTTAGTTCAATCGCGTGAAACCCGAAACTCAAAACATGCAATTCGTAGTTCACGATGTGATAAACGGAGAAATGGAATAGCAACGGCCACACATGAGTTTGCTCACCTGCTATATTCTGTAAGGACGGCAGATGTCTCTATTTCCCCTTTTGAAACTGCTTTACTGGAAATTTGGAAACAATATGAAAATGATATTGCTAAATCCATTGCAACAAACAACATTGATGAAATGGCTACATGGTATCTCGGAAATTATGCAAATAATACTGTTGATGAGTTTATGGCAGAGGCATTCCAAGAATACAAAAACTGCTCAAACCCAACAAAATACGCTACGGCTGTTGGTCTATTAGTTGACCGATTTTTTAAACGGTAATCATATACGTCCTGTCCTTTTAAGAAATTCCTCGTACTCTCTAAAAGGGGTCATTACGTCTTCCGCTAAAGCCTTAAAAACGAAATCACCAGTTTGCCCCTCTACGACCGTCAAATGAGTTGTACACCTAAAGCCATATGGGATCCCGTCTGGGAAAGCTCTGCAACCACAGGTTAATCCGTCATAATTGTTCGTACAATAGTGCTCGCATTTGAAACAAGGAGCGTTGTCTCCGTAATACATATCTCAACAAAAAAGGTTGGAAGTTGCAAATTGATTTGCCTCACATAATGGAAGAATATTCTTTTAGAATAATATCCTAAAAAAGGCACGGGTAATCGCTCAAAAGCGTTCAGAGCAGGAATCGAGGTATTTATCGTTTCGGCTCAAGAGAGCGAACACGTGGCCTTTGCAGGCAAAGGTAGCAAAAACCGCTGAGGCGGCAAAACGCCCCGCGGAGATTTATGCGAAGAATGCGCACGCATCTGATTTTTTCGGTAGTCACCGACGCTGCGAACTACGGCGGTGTGATTTCGAAAAGAATTTTATGATTATATTGTAAACACTAAATATTTTAGCTATCTTTGCGCATGACTAACGAAAACACAATCTTACACACATGAAAGCGAAAACTTTAGCAGCCCTGAAAACCAAATTCACGGGGGTTCAGGACGCGATACTTGGCCGGGTCGCTGACAAGCTGATTGCCAACGGCAAGGTCGCCAAGGAGGCGGACGTCGCAACGGCTGTGGCCGGGGTGGAGTTCCAACAGGTTCTGGAGATGTACGGCGACAGCCGCGCGGGTGAGGCCTCCATCACCGCCGTGCGCAACTACGAGACTGCGCACAAGCTCAAGGACGGCAAGCCCCTGCAGGAGGGCGTTGCCAAGCACACCGCCGATCCTGCCGCCAACGCCGCGGGCGGGGGCGAAGAACCCGAGAAAGCCCCCGCGTGGGCAGAGAAGCTCATTGCCGCCAACAAGGCTCTGACCGACCGACTGAACGCGCTGGAGAAGGGGCGCACCGCCGAGAGCCGCCGCTCGCGTCTGGAAGCCGTGATAGGCACTCTGCCGGAGCACCTGCGCAAGGCTTACGCCCGCACGCCGCTGGAGGCGCAGACCGACGACGAGTTCACCGCCCTGCTGGCCGACGTCACCAACGAGGTGGCCGAAATCGAGAAGCAGAGCCGAGCCGCCGGGGCCGTAACCGGACGTCCGCTGGGAGCAGGCAAGACGGCGGGCGCGGCGCAGAGCGCGGGCAACACCGCCGAGGCCTCCGACGCGGAGGTGGAAGCCGTGGTGGCCAAGCTCAACATCTAACCCATTTCATTAACCATCAAAACCGATTGAAAAATGACAACTGCAAACCTCAACCGTGAGAAAATCGAACTGAACGACGGTCTCGACGCCATCGTCGTGGTGCAGGCTGTGTCATGCCTGCCCGGCGGTCGCACTCTTGACGTGTCGGGCGTGGCCGATGACGTGACGGCCATCCGCAGCGGCCACGTGCTGGTGATGGACACCGCCACAAAGGCCGTGTCGCCCCTTGGGATCGAGGACGGCGAGTACGTGGCCGTCCCCGAGGGCAAGAAGCCCGTGGGCGTGCTTAAGGCGAGCGTGCTGAAGCGCGACCCACGCGCCGCCATCGTCACCGCCGGCCAAATCAACGCCGCCGCCAGCCCCGCACCCGTGACGGAGGCCATCAAGGCCGCGCTGCCTCGCATCGAGTGGCTCTACGAGAAGTGACCACCCGATGGCGAGTAATTATTAACCTCTCAAAAACGCAAACAGAATGATTGCATCACTTTTCGCTGAATACGTTGACAAATACTTCTCCCGCGTCGTGGGCAAGATTGTGGAGAAGTTCAACGGCAAGCAGAAGGAGGAAACCCTCCTGCACAAGACCATGCTCACGGAGGAGTACTCGCCCGACCTCAAGTGGGGGTCGACCGAGCTCAACCACTCGGTGGTGTCCGCCGACGTGGTGGCCCTCGACTCGCCCCTGCCCCTGAAGAAGCGCGACCGCCTGAGCAACGCCACGGGCGACCTGCCCAAACTGGGCGTGAAGTACCGCAAGGGCGAGAAGCTCATCACCGACATCAACGTGGCCAAGGCCCGCAACGCCGACGAGGCCACGATCGTGGCCAAAATCTTCGACGACGCCTCCAAATGCATCCGTTCGATGGACGTGCTCAAGGAGGTGCTCTTCCGCCGAGGCCTGTCCACCGGCCAGCTGCTGGTCACCGAGGACGACACCGACGGCACCGGCGTGCGCGTATCCTACGGCTACCGCGAAGACCACATCTTCAAGTGCGTGGGCGCGCCTTGGCTCGACACCGACGACGACCCCACCCCGCAGGACGACCTGCAGCAGCTCTTCGACAAAGCGCAGGAAGACGGCAACACCATCGCCCACGTCTATCTGACCAAGCGTTATTTCGACGCCTTCCGCCGCTCCAAGCAGGGAAAGCTCCTGGCCGCCAACTACAACCGACAGGTGGTCACAGACGAGGCTCTGCTCCCCGTCCCAGGCCGCTCGGCGTTCCTCGACATCATCGCCGACGAGTACGGAGCCACGTTCCACATCGTGGAGGGCACGTTCAAGGTGCAGAACCCCGACGGCACGGAGAAGAACGCCGAGGCATGGAAAGAGGCCAACGTGGTGGGCGTGCCGGACACCGTCGTGGGTCGCCTCGTCTACGGCACGCTGGCCGAGGAGACCAACCCCGTGGCCGCTGTATCCTACCAGAAGGCGGGCTCGCACGTGCTAATCGCCAAATACTCCAAGACCGACCCCTTGGAGGAGTTCACCACCGCGCAGGCCATCTGCCTGCCCGTGATCGACAACGCCGACGGCATCTACGTGCTGCAGGCTGACATGGCTTAACCTATGGCGAGAACCATCCTCGACGCGCTCAAAGGCATCAACGCCTACCCCGTGCCCCTCCACGCCCTCGAAGCGATAGCGGAGCGCAGGGGCGTGTGGCTGATGAGCGAGGCCGACGCGCGGATGCTGCGAAGCAAGGAGTTCAATCTTGCCAAGGCCGACGCGCTGCTATGGCTGTCGCTCGCGCCGAGCGTGGCGCAGGGCGGACAGTCGTATTCCTTCACCGAGGAGCAGCGCAGGCAGCTCAAAGCCGAGGCTCACGCCCTTTACGCTGCATACGAGGACGCCGACCGCAAACCGAAGCCCGTCTACGGCTACAAAGGCTCAAGGCTATGATTATCGTCAACGGCTACATCCAGGCAAAGGAAAAGGCTCTCACCGCCTCGGCCATCGACCCCGCCACGGGCTACCCCCGGAAGGCTGGCGCGGCGAAGTGGGGCGAGCCTATCCCATGCCAGTACTACGCCAACAGCTTCAACGCTTTGGCCAAGGCCATGGGCGAGCCGCGGACGCAGAGCTCCTACACAATCCTCATCGAGGAGACGCTGCTGGGCTCAGAGCAGCTGCGCCTCTGCGATCTGGAGGGAAACGTCGTGGGTGAATTCTCCATAATCTCGGCCACGCCCTTGGACGCCGTCGGGCAAATCAAACTGCTCGTCTAACCAGCCATGCCGATCACACAGACCACCCCGCCGCGGCAGATAGACCGCGCCGTCGCCGACTATCTCGCCAACGTGCGCCGGGCTATCCTCTACAAGATGCATTACATAGGCGAGCGGTGCGTCATAGAGGCTCGCACGTCGGCCAACTTCACCGACCGCACCGGCAATCTGCGCTCGTCCATCGGCTATGTCGTGGTAATGGACGGAGAGGTACAGCACAAGGGGCGGTTCGAGGCTGTGAAGAACGGCTCGGCCGGAGCGGCGGAGGGCGCGAAATTCATTGCGCAGGTGGTGGCGGAGTTTCCCAAGGGCATAGTCCTGATCGTGGCCGCGGGCATGAAATACGCCGCCTATGTGGCCGCCAAGGGATACAACGTCACCGACAGCGCGGAGCTGCTCGCCCAGAGGTTAGTGCCGCGGATTCTCACACAGTTAGGACTGAAATAATCGACACGCCATGGCCAAAACAGCGAAACAGGTTCAAACGGACGTCTACCGCCTGCTGCGGCAGAGCCCCGTCCGCTCGATGATATCGGGCGAGGTGTACCGCCACGGGATGCGCCCCAGGGACAGCCGGAAGGAGGACGCCGTGGTCATCTTCACCGCCGGCCTGCCGGGCGAAATCCAGACCGGGGTGGTCACCATCAACATCTTCGTCCCCGACATCGACCCCTATGACAACGGCGTGCTCGTGGAGGACGGCGAGCGGGCGGCGCAGCTGGAGGCTCTTGCGCAGGCGTGGGTAGACTCGCTGCGATGCGGGCTGTCAAACTATCGCTTCAGACTGCAGCAGACCATCTACACAGAGGCCGAGCCTGATATCAAACAGCACTTCGTGGTGGTCAAGCTCGCCTACCAATACTTCGGCGAGGACTGACCGCCGGCAAACACTAATTCATTAACCCTCAAAAACTATAAGACAATGGCAATTCTCTCATGGGGCAAACCCACTCTCGAGACCACTCCCAGCATCGGCGGCGAGCCCGCGGCATCCGCGGATTGGAAACAGCTGCCCACGCCCAAGGAGGACTCCACGCAGCTCAACACCACCAAGGGGCAGGAAAAGAAAGCCACCGAGGAAGGCGGCGAGCTGGTGGACATCCGCTACGGCAAGAACGAGGCGGAGCTCACCTTCGAGCTCTTCGTAAAGAAGGGCGAGGAGCGTCCGTTCACCGACTCCGACGGCCTCGTCGCCGGCGAACACGCCATCCGCCTCATCCCCGAGGACGAGGCGTGCGAAGGCCTGCTCATCGAGCGCGCCATCGTGTCGGCGGAGCAGACCTACACCTCCGCGGACGGCATCACGCTCAAGTACACGTTCAAGGCCGTGAAGCCCAAAGCGGGCAATCTGGTCAAACCCTACGTCAAGAACCAGACCGGGGCGTAAGCACCGGTCGGAACGCCCGACAAGGCTCGCCGCGCGCGGGGGCGAGGAAATACCCGCGCTACACAGGCGATTAGTTCTACGGCTGAACGCCAAGCCCGGCAGGCACTCGCCCGCGGCTTGGAGGAGCGGTGTTCGACTCCCGCATCGCCGCCTAACCAAACAACACACCTATGACTCAAACCATAGAAGCCCGCGCGGCGCAGACCATACTCCAGACCCCCGTGGAGGTCAGCGTGGGCGGCAAGACCTACACGGCTGCCCCGCCCAGCGTGGCCACCATCATCCTCGCCTCGCAGTACACGGCCACGCTCCCCCGCATGGAGTTCAGCAAAGAGCGCGTGCTGGAGGACACGCTGCGCAACGCCAAGGACTGCGAGGGCGTGAGCGCGGTCGTGGCCACTCTGCTGCTGGGAGCGAAGCGCATCAACGCCGACATCGCCCGCCGCCGCCATTGGTGGCGCAGGCTGCTGCTGCCCCGCCTGCCTCTGCTGCAGCGCACCGCAAAAGAACTCGCCGAGGGCCTGACGCCCAAGGAGCTGCACCGGCTGGCGGGAGAGCTGCTGGCGGGCATGGAGGTCGCCGATTTTTTCGGGCTTACCACTTTCCTGACCGAGATCAACATGACGAGGCCGACGAAAGTGGAAACCGAACAGACAGCGTCTGGGCAGTAGTGGCGGGGATGGTGAAGGCTCTGGGACTGACCGTCGACTACGTGCTGCACGAGATGAGCTACGCCAACCTCCACCTATACTCCGCCAGCCTCCCAACATATACCCCCAAAAAGAGGAATGACAAGCACCGGGGCAGCGACAGCGGCGATGACCGCGTAATAAAGGCCGACGACCCCCGCAACCGGCATCTGGTGCGCCAGGTGCTCGAAGAACTATAAGATACAACTGCAATGGAAAGCAACGAAGGAAGACTTTATTTCGGCATGGGCCTCGACCTCACCCGTCTGTCGGCAGACGCGCAAGATGCCAAGAGCATGCTCCGCGGCATTTCCACCGCCGCCATGGCCGAGGGAGGGGCGATTGACAACGCCTTCTCCGGGCAGGCCATACGCTCCATGGCCGACGACCTCAAGAAGGTGCAGGACAGCATCCGCGGCTTCGAGTTCGGTTCCGCTGAGGAGAAAATCTCCGCCCTGTCGGCCATCATCAAGGAGAACGAGGACGTGATCCTGCGCTCCAACGAGCAAATCAAGCAATGGCAGCAGCAGGCGCAGGAGGCATTCGCTTCGGGCGACATGGCTGCTTTCGAAGCTCTCACGCAGAAGATCGTGGAGCAGGGCGACTCCATGCAGGAGCTAATACTCGAGACCGCGGACTACGCCGCCGCTTTGGAGGCCGTCAAGGGCATTTCCGGAGCGACTGCCACAGGGTCAGTTGAGCCTCCGCGGCTCTACGAGAGCGAGGAGGACATACAGGCCGTGGAGGCGTTGCAGTCGCGCATTACGGAGCTCAACGAGCAAATCCGTTCCGTCAAGCAGTCGGGCGGCGACACGTCAGCCCTGCAGGCCGACCTCGACGTGGCCACCTCCAAGCTCAACGATATGCTGAACGCCGCCGCGCAGGCCGCCGCCAAGCTGGGCCACGACCTCGGCAGCCGAGCAGCCGAGGCACAGCAGAACCTCCACGAGCTCAACGCAGCCATCGCGGAGCAGCAGACCCTGATCACCGACCTTTCCGCGAAGGTGGAGCAGGCGAAGGCAGCGTACGAGCAGATAGCCGCATCGGAGAACGTCTCTGCGGAGGCCACGGCGCAGGCCGCCGCGCAGTACGAATACTTCTCGCAGGCTCTGCAGGACGCCAACGACCGCGTGGCGGCTCTGCAAGGGCTGCAGGTGGACGCGCAGACACAATGGCAGAGCGTCAGCCGAGAGGTGGAACAGCACGATTCGCTGATGGTGAAGATGCTCGGCGGGTATTCTAATTATCAAGAAATTCTTGGGAAGCTTCCAGCCCCGCTGCAGAGCGTCATCGGTGGCATTATGGGCATGACCGGGGCGGCGAAGGCCTTCATCGCCACGCCCCTCGGAGCTATAATCGCAGCAATCGTGCTTGCCTTGCAGGCTCTCCACGAGTGGTTCGGCTCATCGGTGGAAGGTCAGATGGCATTCGCCAAGATTTCGGGCTACGTGAGCGGCGTGCTCGGCCAGCTCAAGGAGGTGGTCTTCGCGGTGGGCAAAGCAATTTACAAGGCTTTCTCTAATCCGAAGGAGGCCGTCAAGAGCTTGTGGGAATTCATTAAGACCAACCTCCTCAACCGAATCAAGGCAATCGCTAATATGTTCGGCGATTTAGGCAAGCTGATAAAGGCGGCCCTGAAGCTGGAGTGGGATGACGTGTCGGCAAGCCTCAAAGCCATCGGCAACGACTTCCTACAGGCCACCACTGGCGTAGAGAACCTAACCGAAAAGGTAGCAGACTGGACGGAGGAAGTCCACAACGCCGCCAAGGCAACCTCGGAGATAGCGGTGGCCAACAAGCAGCTTGAAATCGACGCTGCCGAATGGCAGAAGCGCAACGCGGAGCTGGACAAGCAGAAGGCGCAGGCGCAGGCTAAAATCTACGACTCCTCCCTGTCAGCCGCAGAGCGCAAGAAGGCCATGGAGGAGTACAAGCGGCTGATAAAGGAGCAGACGGACAAGGAGCTGGAACTGCAGCAGCGGCGCATCGACCTGAAGGCACGCAGCAACGCCCTGACATCAAGCACCATCGAGGACGAGAACGCCCTGCGCTCCCTCGAAGCGGGCTACAGGCGCATCGAGGCGCAACAGGAGCAGCAGCTGGCTTCCACGAAGCGCAGGGAGGGTATGCTCAACCGCGCGGGCAACGCTGCCGGCAACGCTGCAGAATCGCGCGCCGCCACGGCTGCCTCCGCAGCTATGGGCATCTCGGCCTACGAGCGCGACGTGCTGCGCAAACAGCGCGAGCTGGGCTTCCAGATGGAGCAAGCCCGCATCGACGGAATGGACGAAGGCCTCGAAAAAGCCCTTGCTCTGAACAAGCTCAACTGGGACAAGCTGATGGCCGACAACGAGCAGAGAGCCGAGGAATACACCAAGCAGTACCGCGAGAAGCTGATGCTCGATTACTTGGCGAAGAACCCCGGCGCGTCAAAGGCCGAGCAGACTAAATACAAGCAATTCCTCGAGACCGAGATCTCGGCCGCCGACCTCCCGCAGCAGATTAAGGACATGCTCAAGCAATACGAGGACATGGCCACTGAGGCGTTCAACCGCTCCAACGAGAACGCCTTGCAGAACGCGCTGCAGGGCATTCAGACTTACACCCAGCAGCGTCTCGAAGTCGAGAAGAAATTCAAGGAGCAAGAGGAGGCTCTCTACGACCACGACAAGGACGGCAACCGCACCGGGCTGAAGAATGGCGTCACGCAAGGCAACATCGATGAGCTGCACCGACAAAGGGACGAGACCTTGGAGGCAGTGGACGAGCAGTTCGCCGCCCGCGAGGAGGAATACAAGCGATGGTGCGATTCTCTTGCAAATCTATCGCTCGAACAGCTCGAAGACACTCTATCCAAGGCCGAGCAGGAGCTCGATGCCCTGAAGGATAGCGGCAAAGCCACCGACCAGCAGCTGGCCACCGCCTCTGCCAAAGTGGCCAAGGCGAGGAAGGCCGTCGACAAAGCCAAGAAGGACAACAACACCAACCCCGGCAAGCGCACCATAAAGGAGTGGGAAGTCCTGTACAAGACGCTCGGCGAGGTGGAGAAGGAGTTCGAGAGCATCGGCGACACCGTCGGCGGCGTGGTGGGCGACATCGTCAAGGAATGCGGCCGAGTGGCCACGTCCTCGCTGTCCATGATCAACGGCATCGTGCAGCTGGCCAACTGGAGCGCGACGGCCACGAAGATGGCAGCCGAGGGAGCGTCCAAGTCCATACAGACGCTGGAGAAGGCTTCGGTGATTCTCACCATCATTTCCGCCGCCATGCAGATTGCCACGCAGATAGCGAGCCTGTTCAACAGCGACAACAAGCGTCAAAAGGAAATCGACGCCCTGCAGGAGCGCATAGACCAACTGCAGTGGGAGCTGGACAACGCCGAGACTCTGCGCTCGCAGCGGTTCGCCCTCGGAGGGAGGTACATCGACCAAGTGCGCGTGTCGCTGGCTGCGGCCCGCGGGGAGCTCGCCCGCGGCGCGGCAGAGACGAAGGACTGGCTGGGCTGGCTCAACGCCGTCTACGCCAAAGCCTCCAAGAACGACGACCTGCTGCGCCGCGGGGCCGACAAGGCAGCGCAGGCCTACGCCAACATGGCCTACACCGCCGACAAGGCCTTCGGCGACGCCCGCTACGAGAGCAGCATGGACCAGCTGCGCAACATCGCCCAGCAGCAGATTCTCATCCAAGAGCAGTTGGACGCCGAGCGCAGCAAGAAAAAAGGCGACTCGGCCAAAATCAAGGAATGGGAGCAGAAAATCGAGGAGCTCGGACAGCAGGCTCTGGAGGTGATCAACGACATGGTGGAGGAAATCATAGGCGACTCCGCCTCCGGCATCGCCGAGGAGCTGGCTGACGCGTTCTTCGAGGCTTTCGCGGCTGGCGAGGACGCCGCCAAGGCGTGGGGCGACAAGGTCAACGACATCGTGGGCGACATCCTCAAGCGCATAATGGTGCAGAGGTTCCTCGAGCAGCCGCTGGGCGATATATTCGACCGCTACAAGGACAAGTGGTTCCCCAACGGCCAGTTCGCTGGGCTGGAGGCCGTGCAGAGCTCCATGCAGGAATTCGCCGGCGACCTAAACGATCAGTTCGCGGCGTTCCGAGAGGCCATGGACGCGATGCCGGGCGAGCTGAAGCAGTACTTCATCGACTCCTCCGACGACGAACGCGCGGCCTCGCAGGGCGGCATAGCGCAGGCCTCGCAGGACAGCGTGGACGAGCTCAACGGCCGCGCCACGGCCATCCAAGGCCACACCTTCTCCATCAGCGAGAACACCAAGACGCTCGTGAGCAACACCTCCGCCATCCTCGCATCGGTGATGAACATCGAGGGGCATACGGGCGACATGGCCCGCCAGATGGCCGACATGCGCTCCGACATGCGACAGATGCGCTCAGCCATCTCCGACATCCAGCTCAAAGGTTTACGTCTCTCTCATTAACACCCCAACTGCAATGGAAAACCTCATCAAGCAGATACGCCGGCAGGCCGACCTCCTGAGCCAGTGCGGCCTCATGACCGGGCAGGAGGATATGGACGCTCTGGTGGAGCTCTTCACCTCTCCCAGGGGCGCGGAGTTCTGCCTAGCCCACAATTTCCCCTCGCTCGCCACCCTCGCCGCCTTCAAGCCCCACGGAGCGCACGAGCGGGGCGTGTTCATCAACTTCGGAGGCCTCGCCGTGAGCGGGCGCAGGAAGGTCGTCCTCGTGGGTCGCACCTCCGCCACCGTCAACTGCGACGAGACGGCCCGCTACGAGATCATGCTTCTGCACGGCGCGAAATGCGTGGTCAACGCTTCGGGCTGGGCGGTGGTGTCCGTGCAGGCGGGGCGCGGATGCCAAGTGATCAAGAACGCCTCCGGCAACGCCATAATCCTATGATGACCGGACAGCTGTACATAGACGGGCTCGACGCGTACATCTCGTTCGGGGCGTACGTCACCGAGGGGGGCTTCAACGACCTCGCCACTTTCCCGCCGCTCAAGACCCCGCCGAGCAACGACTGGCAAGAGGAGGACGGCATAGAGGTTGACCTGTCCGCGCCGAGGCTGGACACTCGCGAGGTGACGATGAAGTTCGCCTTCGCCGAGCCAAACGCTCGCCTGCTGGACTTCATAGAGCTTCTCTCCGACTCAGCATACCATGACTTCAACTGCCGGGCCATAGGCCGCTCCTTCAAGCTGCGCCTCACGCAGGGCGGCAGCCTCGACATCGTCGGGGGCATACGAGTGGCCACCTTCAAGTTCGCCGACGATTTCCCGATGCCCGCGAGCAAAGTTCAGCCCCCGCAGAGCGACTACCCGACCTACGAGGAGTATCTGCTGGACGGCCGTCCGCTCACCGACTACGGATGCCACGTGCTTGAGGGCTCGCTCGCCGAGGTGCTGAAGGCCTCCTCCGTCAAGCAGAACCTGCTGCGCGACATCCCCTCCATGCAGGGCGCGATCTACGACGGCGACGGCGGCGCGCGGTTCAAGGCCAAGGAGGCGAAGATAAAGTGCCTGATGCGCGCCTCCTCGCTGCAGCAGCTGTGGCGCAACTGGGACGCTCTGCTGCGCCAGCTCGCCAGCCCCGGCGAGAGGGAGCTGCGCGTGGGCCTCGGCCTCAACCGCTCGTTCCCGTGCAGATACAAGAGCGCGAGTGTGTCGGCCTTCTATCCCCTCGGGAAGATATGGCTCGAGTTCGCCCTCACGCTCGTCTTCACCCGCGACTTCGCGCCATCCTCCGCTTGGGGGCTGCTGGCAGCGCAGAGCGGAGACTGCATCGCCGCCGAGGACGGCTCCCTAATCCTCCTGCGCCCGTTATCACAGTATTAACCTCAACACCATAACCATGGCCGACAACAAAATAAAAATCACCGAGCTCCCGAAATGCGACTCCACGCAGGGGCTGACAACGCTGGGAGTGAACAACCTCAACCAGAGCGTGAAGGTGCCTCTGGGCGGCATCATCGCCGCGCTCGAGGAAACTATGGCGGCATTACGGGAAGAGTGCGCCGAGCTCGCCGAGCAGCTGGGCAAGGTCAAGCAGCAGGCACAGCTCGCCAAGCTCTGCCAGGACGACGGCATATGCCGATACGCCCCGTACATCATCCGCCCCGACGGCAACATCTACGAGTGGGCGGAGACCGACAGCAACCGCAGCGTGGTGTTCCGCCCGCTCCTGGGTGTCTGCTACGAGCTGTCGCCCGCCCTGCTTACGACTGGCACCAACGCCATATATTGCAGGCTCGACCCCGCCGCCAGCCACGGCATAGAGGTGGTCAAGGCCGTATGGCAAAACTCCAACCTGCTGCAAGCACCCGCGGACATCGACTACGACTTCTGCGCCGTGGGCATGGACAAGACCAACCTCGGCATCGCCGAGTGGCCAGCCGAGAGCGAGCTGTACTTCCACGCCACATCCCACGACCGCCTGCTGGTGGTGTCCTACGACGCTGCCGAGGACGTGCCTACCGTGGCGCAGCCCAACGCCACCGCCGCCGAGCCCTACGACATCGTGTGGGCGACCAACCGCAAGTATTTCGTGGCCCGCAGGCTGGAGGGCGGGGCTGCCGTGTACTACCGCAACTGGCCGAGCAGAGGCACGTACATGACAGGCGTGGACTTATACTCCGCCACCCCCGACTACATAGGCCGCCCCCGCGCGGACGTGATGTACCGCGGCCCGCAGGGGCAACTGCAATGTATCATCGACAACGACCTCAAACCCCTTATTTTATGATTTGCTCTGATTTCTACCTTCTTCTCAAACCCAGTCTGCCGGGTTCAGCATTAGACACCGCTCTGACGCAGGACAACTACGACATCAAGGGCCGCGTGACCACCGACGCGTTCGGCTGCATGCCTTTCGAGTTCGGCCGCGTCGGCGGCGTGTGCCGCTCCTGCCAAGCGCAGGATGACGGCCTGCTCGTGGCCGTGGACGGCGGCAAGCTGCTCCCCGGCAAAATCTTCGCCGAGCTCACCGTGCGCATCCCGAATAATGACTACCCCGACGGCTTCCAAGACGTCATCTCCACCATCGACACTGGCCAGACCCTCACCCCCGACACAGGCACAGGCATGGTGCGCGCTTACGTGCTGTGCTCGCCCCCTACAGCCCAGCCACAGCCCGCCGCGCTTAAGGGCAGCGGCATCCACCAGATCTACGCCTATGTGGAGGGCGGCAAGCTCAAGGTGACAGGCCACGCCGAGCTGCTCAAGGCTGGCTACGTGCCTTATATCTTCCGACGCACCCACAAGCGCAACAAATTCACGAACCGACGTACTCACGAAATCATCGAAAAGAAAAAATACAGCCTCCCCCGCAAAGGCTGGAATCTCTTCGGTCATCAGCATTTAGTTAGAATTGTAGACGGCACAGTGCAGTTCATGAACGTTGTTAAACATGCGGAAGAAGATGGTTATACCATGCAATTTTCGGAAGAGGCCGAGGAGTTCGTCACAGTGCATGAGGACGAGGACGGCTTCCACTCAGTGGCATGGGGGCGGAGCAAGATATCTTTGCACAAGCGGGAGTACATCCCCGAAGAGGAATGTTGGGGCGACGTGGATACCAAACGCCGTGTGCGCCTGCGCTTCGCCATTGCCTTCGGCCTTCCTTACAGGCAGAATAACACAAGGATAACTCCGGCGAACATGGTGACCAACCTCGCCGAGTTTTCAGTCGTCTTTACCCCAAACGGCATTAATGGACAGGAGTACTGGACGTTCAGCCGTTAACGGCCTAAAACTATGATGGCCGCTCGCTGGCGAGCGAGAGGCCATCCCATATTCATTACATGATAGCGAAAGGCTTCCATGCAATCGTCGCGAGTTCGCTAAAGGGCGAGCAAGAATACACCGCAAAGATACGCAAAAACATCAACATTCGCAAGCCAATACTATTAAAATAACTCTGGATGAAGATATACGACGCTAACGACTGCATCATCCTCGACGTGCCGGTGGACGACACCTCATACCGCTACCGAGCCGTGATGGGCGACAACAGCCTCACCCTCAACTTCTCGCTGCCCGAACACGTGGAAATCCCCACCGGGGCTTACTGCGACTTCGAGGGCGAGAGGTACACGCTGATGCGCCCGCAGCAGCTGAAGATGCGCCACCGCAGGCTCTACGAGTACACCGCCGTCTTCTCTTCCGAGCAGGACAAGATGAAGATTTGGAAATTCCGCAACCCCGTGGACGGACGGCTGAAGTTCCCGCTCACCGCCAAGCCGGCGGAGCATCTGCAGATGCTCGTCGACAACCTCAACAGCCGAGAGCAGGGGTGGACGGCGGGGCAGTGCATAGACGACACGGAGAAGCTCGTGTGCTACGACCATGACTTCTGCTGGGACGCGCTGGCCAAGATGGCCTCGGAGTTCGGGACGGAGTTCGAGGTAAAGGGCAAGACGGTGTCGCTGCGCAAGGTGGAGTACGACAAATCCGACCCGCTGCGGCTCTCTTACGGACGCGGCAACGGACTGCTCCCCGGCGTGGGCCGAGGCAACGCGAGCGAAGGAGCGGCCGTGGAGATTCTCTACGTGCAGGGCGGCGACCGAAACATAGACCGCTCCAAGTATCCCCCCGAAGAGGAAGAAGCCCAGCGAGCCGCCTCCAACGGCTGTCTGCTGCTGCCGGCAGGGCAGGTCATAGCCTACGACGGCGAGCATTTCGAGGACGAGGAGAGGTTCAACCCCGAAGCCGCGAACCGATACCAAGCGGACGCTCTCGGCCTGTACATACGCAACATTGACCGCTCCCCCTCCACACTCGCCGAGGACAGCCTCGACCGCTCCGAGGACTACCCCAAGCGCGTTGGCGAGGTGTCGGAAGCATGGGAGGTGGACCCGGACAAGCACTTCTGGGACTTCACCGACAAGGACATCCCGGAGAATCTGGACTATTCGCAGTGCCTGATCGGCGAGGAGCGCATGAGCGTGGTGTTTCAGAGCGGTATGCTCGCGGGCAGGGAGTTCGAGGTGTTTTACTACCACGAGGAGGAGACGGCGATTGACGGCCAGAGCAAAGCCGCGCGCCGCTTCGAGATTGTGCCGCAGGAAGTGGACGGCATGACTATGCCCGGAGGCGACTTCATCCCCCGCCCCGGCGACAAGTACGCCGTCTTCAACGTGATGCTCCCGCCCTCCTACATACGCGACGACGAGAGCAAGAGCGGGGCGTCGTGGGATATGTTCCGCGCGGCAGTGCGCTATCTGCACGACAACGAGGAGCCTAAGCTGACTTTCACTGGCGAGCTGGACGGTCTGTGGGCCAAGAAGGACTGGCTGCGTATCGGGGCGAAGATACGCCTCGGCGGCTTCGTGCGTTTCGTGGACGAACAGTTCGCCCCGCAGGGCGCGCTCGTGCGCATCGTGGGCATCAAGGACAGCGTCAACTCGCCTCACAGCCCGCAGATAGAGCTCTCCAACGAGACCGTCAGCCCCTCGGTGGCATCTACCCTCAAGGAGCTCAAAAGCGAGGAGGTGGTGACGGAGGAGAACCACAAGCAGGCTCTGCAGTTCGCCAAGCGCAGATTCAGCGACGCCAAGGAGACCATGGAGATGATAAGCGCGGCTCTGGCCGACGACTTCTCCGAGCGCATCAACCCCGTGGCCGTGGAGACGATGTCCATGCTGGTGGGTGACCCGAAGCTGCAGTTCAGATTCGTCACCGGCCCAGGCAGCGATGTGGCCGTGGTTCACCATGTTACGTGGGACGCCGCATCCAAGACGCTCATCGTCCCCGGCGGCTGCATCCAGCACATGACCATCGGCATCTCCGACATCGCCGCCTCGCACGCTTCGGATGAGTACCGCTACTGGACGGCGGGCGCGTATGTAAGCCCTCCGCTCTCCGACCCCGAAGCCAAATACTACCTCTACGTCAAGGCGCAGGCGAAAGCCATAGGCGCGGGCTTCGCCGTGTTCGCGCTCGAGGAGGAGGCGCAGCCTTTCACAAAGGACGGCTTCTACAACCTGCTCTACGGCATCCTCAACGCCGAGCGCGACGGTGAGCGCAGCTTCGCCACACTCCACGGATTCACCGAGATTCTGCCGGGGCGCATCACGGCTGACCGCCTCGTGGCCACGGACGGGGAGTCGTGGTTCGATATGGCCAACGCCTCGCTCAAGCTCAAGGACAAGCTCGTGTTCAACCACGACGGCAACGGCGAGCTGCGCCTGCGCGGCACTATCGTGCAGAGCCAAGGGGGCGAGAGCGAGGCTCCGCTGGGCTGCTACAGGGGCATTTGGGACTCCGAGGGATTCTACTACGCCGGCGACGAGGTGACTTACCGCCCCGCCGACGACAAGCCCCTCTCCACCTACCGCTGCGTGCAGTCGCAGGCTCTCCATAAAATGCCTCCATCATCCTCGCCGAGCTGGCAGGTGCTGGCCGAGGGCGTCAAGGGCGAGCAGGGCCACAGCCCCGCGCTCGTATACCGCGGCGATTTCAGCCCCGCCGAGACCTACTACGGCACACCCTCCCGCCGCGACTGCGTAAAGAGCGGTGCCGCTTACTTCGCAGCGCGCACCGACACCCCGGAAGGCGCGAGGGGCTTCCGCGGCCGAGACACGGAGCAGGCAGCCTACTGGGAGCCGTTCGGGGCCTCGTTCTCGAGCGTGGCCACAGGGCTGCTGCTGGCCGAGCAGGCCTTCATCGACAACCTCGGCGTGAGGGAGCTGATGACGGCCACCGAGGGCAGACGAGTCCACATATCCCAGGCGCAGAACCGCATGACCGTCCACGACGAGGACGGGGCTTCGAGCATCGTCATCGCCGGAGAGACCTTGTCGGACAGCTCGCTTTTTGGCGGAGCGAAGGCGGAGTATGTAATAGACCGCGTGCGACTGCAACAGAAAGGCGAGTCTGCCACCTCGGAACGCGTCTGGGGCGAGGAGCGCACGTTCAGCTTCGGCCACCGCGGTGCGTTCTCGGCAAAGGTGTGCCTGCACGTGTCCCTCGTGTACATTCAGGGCGTGCTTCCGCAGGAGCAGGAGCATCGCCAAGGCGAGCAGCCCGCATGGCATCTGCAGGTGTTCCTCGGCGGCAAGGAGATAGCGGTAACCCACAGCACCGAAGAGAATCCCGCATCTGTATCCGACCGGGAGTTCCTCGTCAACGAGGCAATATCTGCCGGCTCCCACAAAATCACCACGCTGCTAACGTACTCCACGCCGCCGCTTGGCGAAGGGGGCGAGATGAACTTGTTCGCCGAGGTCATATTCAAGGAATGCTGCGCCGAGAGCGACATCCGCCAGAGCAACTACTTCGCCAACGGAAACGCCGTGGGCTGCAGTTCCTCGCAGTACGCCGAGACCATCATGGAGGACGGCAAGCTCATGCACAAGGTGGAAGCTGGCGAGGCGGGCTTCCGCCTCCACGACGGCGAGCTGCGCGTCAAACTCGGCGGAGCGTGGTACACCGCCGCCCGTCACTCCTCCACCGGCGCGCTGACGCTCACCCCGATATAAAATACACAATTTTACGATTATGATATAAACATTTTAGCTAACTTTGTAACGAAATATAAAAACACGCAGAAATGGCAGAATACATTCCACAGATCCTCACGTTCATAGGCACGATCCTGAGCCTCGGCATCCTGCAGTGGTACTACAACCGCAAGGCCATCCGCAGGCAGTCGGAGGCGCAGGCCACCGCCGAAGAGTGGCACATCTACAAGGAGCAGCTCGAGGCTGAGCGCGAGCACGTCCGCTTTAAGGACGAGCGCATCACCGAGCTTCTGAAGATGAACCAAGACAAGGAGAACCGCTTCGTGGAGCAAACGGCGAGGCTCCGCGCGACGCAGGCGCGGGAGCTGGAGGTCAACGAGGCGCGCATCAAGATAGCCACGCAGCTGGCCGAGGCCAACGGCCACATCGCAGAGCTCGAAAGGGAGAACGGACAGCTGAAACTGCGCCTTTCGAACAACGAATGCGTCACCCACTCGTGCATCCACCGCGACCCGCCCAACGAACACACCAAAAAAGCCATCGCCCTGGCCCAGCACACACAAAAACCATGACTTACTTCACGATCGAGGAGCTGACCCGCTCCGACACCGCCGCCCGCAGAGGGCTGGACAACACGCCGACGCCAGCGGCCCTGCGCAAGCTACATGAGCTGACCGAGGCCGTGCTCGACCCCCTGCGACAGGCGTGGGGGAGGCCCATACACGTCAATAGCGGCTACCGCTCCCCCGCCGTCAACAAGGCCGTGGGCGGAGCGGCCAACTCGCAGCACACCCTCGGCGAGGCCGCCGACATCACGGCGGGCAGCCCCGCCCTCAACAAGGAGCTGTACGAGCTCGCCGTGCGCCTGCGCCTGCCCTACGACCAGCTGATAGACGAGCGCGGCTACCGCTGGCTGCACATCTCATACCGCCGCGGCAACAACCGCCGCCAAACCTTGCACCAATGAGAGCCCTCGCCTGCCTGCTGCTGTGCGCCCTGCTGACGGGGTGTGCGGCCCGTAAGGAGTTAATCACCGAGCAAGTGCCTGTCGTGCTGCGCGACACGCTCGTGGTCAAAGAGGCGCGGCTCGACAGCGTGCGGGTGCTGGAGCGCGTCGAGCGGCTCGGCGACACCGTCCACCACTGGCACACCGTCTACCGAGAGCGCAGAGCCTCCGACACCGTCCTGCGCGTGCGAACGGACACCATCACCGTGACCAGGACCCGCACCGTGGAGGTGGAGCGGCGCGCACCGTGGTGGCAGACCGCCCTCGGATGGGTAGGGGGCATCGGTGTCCCCATTCTCGCCGCCATCGGGGTGCTGATAGCCCTCCGTCGCCGATAACAATTATTGCTTGACGATTCATTTGAAAGATACATCAAAGGTAAGAAAGGATGATTTTGTTCCCATAGAGCTACCCGTTCTTTAGGATAGGTAGCTCTCATTTTCAGACAATCCAAACAAACCTCAAACACAGATTTTCACAACTGGATAAAAGTTCGTATCTTTGTCAAGGCAAACGGAAAAAATGAGTCAAATTTTTACATTTTTGTTGTTACTTTGTTACTCATCACCCAACCTCACCTGCGCAACATATTAATCAACAACAACATACATCTCTAACACCACATTCTGCGTCGGAAAGTGAATAAGAGCCTTGGGCATAATTTAGTAAACGCTGTTGGATGCAGGACGAGGGACGAGCGTCCGCGATAACGTGGCTTGAATCTTGATTTCTTTGTAGCCGTCACAAAGTATGGCTCGACCAATGCCTTGGAGGATTTTGCCGAAAGCATGATGCTATTTTCAACGATCGTGCGAAATTCAAACTCCGATTTCCGCACCGCGAAGCATTCCTGAGTGGTCTGCCTACTGCTGCTCCTCGTCGCCGATGATTCCGTATACTTCATTCAAGCGCAAACCATCGCGTGTAAACTCAATGATGTTCATCGAGACGGCATCCTCCTTACGACAGGGATTGCCTCAGCGTCATAGAAATACGCGGTGGAGTAAACTCCTCCACTGGGAGTTGGGCCTATATGGCTCTCACAGAACTCATCGTCTACCGGAGGAAATGGAGCGACTACTTTAACAGATGGTTCTATCAGCTCTTCCAACGTCATTTCTTTTATCCTTCTTATAAATTCATGATCTATTTGAGACATATTTTTTATCGATGTTTAAAGCCGCAAGTAGTTGTATGGCTTGGTTATATAATATAATCCTGTCTGCGATTTCTATTGTCAAATGTTAGTGGTATAGTCGCCTGTTTGGGCAATTTAAGGCCCACCGTGCCGTGAATAGAAGCCGAGCCAAGGGTGTTATCGTTTCGGCTCAAGAGAGCGAACACCTGGCCTTTGTGCGCAAAGGTAGCAAAAACCGCCGAGGCGGCTAAACGTCACGCGGAGATTTATGCGAAGAATGCGCACTTGTCTGCATACTATTGCATTGCAGAATCTTACGTCACACAATTCTGGTGATTGTATTATTCATCACCCTCAAACCACCCGCCCGCGCCGGATCCACCATTTTCATGGGAGAATGTTGATCTCCGTTGTCTCGTCGAGGGATATCGGGGAGCATACTTTTATTACGGACGCAAAGACCGTCCTTACAACCAGACATCCTCTTAAGTCTCTGGCAATCAGTCAGTCGTCAGAATTATCACCTTAACAATCTAATTATCAAATATATGACTTCTGACAGATGACGGAAGCATCCCCCACCCTCTTTTTTGAAACTTGCCGAGCGGGCTTTGCGTATTACCCCGATTTTCGCTAATTTTGTACGCATGAATCTAATTTCCTAATCCTTAACGTCTGATATATGACGAAGACAAGTGTGAAGAAGGTGCTTCAAACGCTGACCAAAGAAAGACTCGTTAACCTTGTGCTGAAGCTCTACGACGGCAGCAAGGAGGCCAAGGATTGGCTCGAATTTCGCATTGAGCGGAGCTCCGCAGCCCCGCTGGAAAAGTATAGGAAAGAAATTAGCGCCCAGTTCTTTAAGCGCAACGGTGGCTTCATTTACCCCAGCTTCAGGACATGCAACTCCCTCATATCCGCCTTCAAAAAGTTCGTGCCCGACCCCATGGCTGTGGCCGACTTGATGCTCTACTATGTAGAGCAGGGATGCCTGCACACCAACTACTTCGGCGACGCTGGCTTTCCCTTCTACAACTCAGTGAGCAATAACTTCTCGAAAGCTGCCAAATACATCTCCGACAATGACATATGGCACGGCTTTGACAAGCGCATAGTGAAGATGATCAGGAGCTTGGACTGGTGTGGGTGGCGCTTCCCCGACGTCCTTTGAGACACCTACTATCAATACGCTGACCCTGAAGTCCCGGCCGAATAACCTGCGAGCATGGAAATCGGATTCATAAGCTTTGACCAAACAGCTCTGAGCCGTGCCAACCGCGTGCTGAAGCAGCTCCAGGGCCAAGGGGCTATCGACGAGCTGGGCCTGGGCCGCATCCGCGACGCCTTTTCCAACATGATGTTCCCCGGCCTGTCCACCCTGCAATTCCATGCGAAGTACTTTCTGCTACTGCCTGCCTTATACGCCTATGCCGAGCGGCAGCGTATATCCAGCAGTCGCGAACCCCGCGCCAAAGTGCGGGAGCATGAAATACAGCTCACGCGTCGACTTATGCAGGGCTCACCCGAGGGAACTACCAATATCATCGGGGCAGACAGCCTGGACAAGGGATACGTGAAGTACGACCCAACATATATATACCACGCCGGCATGCAGATGTACGGACTGATACCCATCAAAAAAAAAGTAACAATTGAATAAATCGGTATTTATGGACATCAAACTGTTTGTGTTTCTGGAATTAATTCGAATCGGAGAAACAAAATCACTTAACCTCATAGGAAAGATTTCGAATATTTTCCCTGAAGGCACAAGTCACGCTTGGGAATTGTACATACCTGCTTTGGCTAAAGCACTAAACGCAGAAGCATTAATTAATCTATTCAAAGGCCTGGTAATCTGCGAGAAAGAGTTGCAATGGAAATGTGGCTCTACAACTCCAGCAGCTCATTACTATCATCACATCGGCGAACTTGGCCTTGATCCTGACTACTCGCTTGCCGACTGGGCGTTTCAACTATCCGATAACCAATATATTCCATTTGGCTTCATTAGACGCGGTAATAAGACGGCATACGAATACGTTCAGTGGAGAGAAGATTTGTATGGAAGGTTAGCGCGTGAAAAAGAAGCCAAGAAAGAACGTAAGAGACTTCAATTAGAGCGAGCTAAAAAGATAGCCGACGAGAAGAAAAAGCGGGTGGATGGGATCCATGCTCTCTACTCAAACATTATGGGAATGTCCACAAGCAAACAAGTTGCGGCAATTGTTGCTGACAGACAGCAACTAATTTATTTCTACATGCCCGTAATCGTTTCTCTATTGAAAAGAACAGATGTAACAAAAGGAGAATTAGATAAACTACTCACTAAACTGATTGAAATGAAGGCGACTCCGTTTCGGAGAAAAGTCACCAAACTTATAGAGGATAAAATCAATTCTTTAACCTCTTGATTATGCGATTATTTTGTATCATTCTTTCCATCTGCTTTTGCCTCGGGGCGGGGGCGCAGGGGGCCGTGAGCTTCCACCGCGGCGAGGCTCCTGAGGTATATGACTACATTCTTTATGTGCCTACCTCGGCCGACACTGCAGCCGCATCACTGCCATTGGTGATTACTCTGCACAGCCGGAGCGCCTCGGGAGGCGACCTTAGCAAAGTGGACTTGTTCGGCACCATCGACGCCATAGAGTCTGGAATGCCCCTCAACGCAGTCGTCGTAGCACCGCAAGCTACGGGCGCGCAGTGGGATGCTGAGCGTGTGATGAAGACAGCCATGCATGTGGCGGCAAGCTGCCCTGTGGACACAAACCGAGTCTATGCCATAGGTATGAGCATGGGAGGCAATGGTGTGGCTGACCTCGCTGCTGCCTATCCCGAGCGGATTGCCGCTGCGGTAGTCCTCGCAGGCTCGATTGACAAAGGGAGGACGGAAAGCCTATGCCAGATGCCCTTGTGGGTGATCCGAGGCACCAACGACAGTCCCGGGGCAATACAACGCACAGTGACTATGGTGGAGGATATTCTCCAAGCCGATGGCTTGCGCCTGGTGTATACTCCCCTCAAAGGAGTTGACCACCGCCAGCATGAGCGGTTGCTATACATGCCACAGGTATACGCCTGGCTGCTGCAACACAAGCTCCGAGACCCCGGCCGCCCAGCTGCGGCTGTCCCGACAATTACGAGCAAGATGCTGAAGGACGCCTACAAGGGTCTGCGCCTGCGCGATGGCTCGGCTGCGAAACGCAAGAGCCGCGGAGGCAATCGCCCCCGCGGCCCAAGAAGGGGTCGGTAACTATTTATTTTAGCTATTTTTGCTATATTGCTTGCCCAGTGGAGGGAGTGGCGGGAGCTGCGGGGAACCAAGCGTCGAGCTGGGCGTCGGCGCGAGCTTCGATCTCGGGGGTGATGTGCTGCGCCATCTTGCGTATGAGCAGCGACAGGGACACTACCTCGTCAAGCCATCCGAGGATGGGGAGGCGCTTGGCGCTGAGCAGGTCTATGGGTAACACCAGATAGGCAAGCGATGCGAAGATGGCCCACTTATCCTTGGTGGGGGTGCTCTTGCTAGTCATCACGAGCCACATCAGCAGCACGGGGCGCGCGGCGGCGCGACCTGCTCGCAGGCTCCAGGTGTATATGCCTTGCCAGAGAGCGTCAAAGTTGAAATTCATGATTTTCATTGCGGAAATGTGTGTTTAGTGGGTGTGTTTTCAATAATGATTATACAAATGTAGCTTTTCTATCGCAAATGCACACATTTTCGCTGCGTTTTTTCAACTATTTAAGAAATATGGTGTATATTTGCAAAACGTTAACCTTAGATACTCATGAATCATAACTCCTCCACCCGATTGGTGCATCTGGCCAGCTACGCCTCCGATGCCCAGGCCCACATAGTGCAAGGCATGCTTGACAGCAACGGAATACCCAGCGTGCTCAACGGCGAAATTATCTCCGGCGTGATGGGCATCCAGCTGCTCCCTAACGACAGTATACGCCTGATGGTGCGCGAATGCGACGCAGACCGCGCCCTGCAGCTGCTGGCCGAGCATGGCGACGATAACCAAAGCTTTTGACGGCATGAAAAAGAACCTTCTTCTGCTCCTGGTCCTCACCCTCGGCCTCCCCTATGGTGTAAAGGCACAAAGCTTGGGCGACATCATCAACGTGCTGGAGGGGGCCAGCCCCTTTGCAGCCGAGGCTCGCTTTGAGTCGGGCATGACCCAGAGCGGCGAGCCGGCCCAATATACAGTGCGCCTAATGAGCGAAGCCAGTCCGGCCGACATCTATGCGCCGTGCCGTTACCTGCTGGAATGGGAGGCTCCAATGGCCGATACAACGAGTGGATTCACAGCGTATTATGATGGAAACTTCTACCGATACCGCGAAGGCGGACTGATGCAGGAATACCACGCCTCGACCCAGCCGTGGCACTTCGCCCCAGGAGACGACCCCGACCGCGGAGTGCAGTCGCAGACGCTCTTTGCCAACCTGCTGCCCCAGTTCCTGTGCGAACGCCTCGGAGACCTTGACCGCTCCACCGTGCGCACTGACTTAACCACGGTTGACGGCCGGCAATGCGTCACCATCAGCGGCGACATCGTGCGCGGGGGCTACACTGCGGCCCAAGCCACCTACACTTTTGATGCCGAGTCGCTGCTGCCCTTGCATTGGCGCCAGCTCTCCAACCCAGACGCGCCCAGCGAACAGCTCACCGAGGCCTGGTACAGCTACCCGGGCGCCGTGAAGATGCCAACCTCGTTTACCGACGATGGCATGGCCGCTCTTCACCCCGATGCCTTCGGGCCGCTGCGAGAGAGTACCTTCAGCGTGGAAAATCTGCCCGGACTGCCGCTGCCCGCCTTCTCTTGCCGCATGGCCGGTCCTAACGAGGAGCGTATGCACCACGCCGCGGGCGAACCTTTGGAAAAGCCCACGGTGATAGTCTTCCTGGCCCGTGACACTCCCGGATGCATAGATGCTTCCGATGCCGTGCGCAAGGCCGTGGACGCCGCCGATGGTGACATCAGTGTATGGTGGGCTTTCCCTTCTTCGGGGGTCGTCGACTACATCGTCGAGCCGTTGAGACACATCATCAGGAGCAACGAAATGGAGCTCATTTACGCCCGCTCGCTGGCTGCTGCCTGCCGGGTGAAGAGCTGCCCCACTACAATATTGGTTGGCACCGACGGAGTGGTGAAAGAAATCGCCGTGGGAGTCAACAACGATGCCTTCAGAAGCGTTATAAAGGAAATAGAAAATTATAACGCAGATTAATTATGGAAACAGTTTACTTCGCAGGCAACGCCTGCCATACCAGCGGCACCGTCCCCGCAGCGGGCGATGTGGCTCCCGGCTTCAGCCTGGTGAGCAAAGACCTTAAGGACGTGACCATGGCCGACTTCGAGGGTCAGCGCATAGTGCTCAACGTCTTCCCCAGCCTCGACACCCCCGTGTGCGCAGCCAGCGTGCACCGCTTCAACAAGGAGGCCGCCTCGCTGCCTAACACCACTGTGGTGTGCGTGTCGATGGACCTGCCCTTCGCCGAGGCGCGCTTCTGCGCCGCCAACGGCATTGACGACTGCGTGGTCACTTCGGCCTTCCGCTCGCCCGAATTCGGTGAGAAATACGGCCTGCAGCTCGTCGACGGCCCCCTGAAAGGCCTTCTGGCCCGCGCCGTGATCGTGATTGACGAGAACCACCGCGTGATTTACCGCGAGCTGGTGGAAGACATCACCCACGAGCCCGACTACGAGGCCGCCCTCTCCGTGCTGAAGAAATAAGATTTATTTCATAGCTAATGACTTTTCGCTCGTTGCGGATTCCAATCCGCAGCGGGCGTTTGTCTTTAAGCTAAGATAGCTAAGTTAGCTACTTTAGCTAATTTAGCTAATTTTTGCTACTATTGCTGATTTAGCCGGGAATTATCCGGGGCGGAAAATGAATTTGTAATATTCGTCAAAAAATCGTAACTTTGCGCCGCTCGGATTCGCACATTGCGAAATGTACTTTTTTGACTGCATCTCATGAAGGCAAAAATCATCAAATATATAAAGGAAAAAGTCCTTAACACTCTGTATTCCTCCTCTCTGGTGCGGCGCTTCCAAGCGTCGCCATCGCCGTGGTGGATGGTATGGCTCTGCGATATGGCTATAGTGGTGATGGCTGCCCTGCTCACCATGGCCATGCACGGCAACAGCACGGCCGACATGCACGGCTTCATCTATAGCGGCACTGCGAAGGTGCTCCTGGTGGTCCTGGCCTACTGTGTCACCAGCATCATCTTCAAGTCGCACCGCTACATAGTGCGTCTCTCGGCCCTGAGCGACGTGGCCCGCACGATGAAGCTCGTGGGCACCGTCAGCGCCATCCTCATTGCCATTGCCCTGATTTCCGAGGCTGCCACGGGCGTGCGCTACGTGAGCATATGGAATGTGGTGATGATCGGCGTCATAGCCTTCGCGATGATGATCGTGGTGCGCCTCTTCATCAAATACGTCTACGCCGCCCTGCAGAGCCGCGGGCTCAACCGCAAGCGCGTGATCATACTGGGCACCAACATCAATGCCGTTAACCTTAGCACAGCCCTGCGCGAGGAGGTGGGCGGGCAGTACGAGCCCGTGGCCCTGCTGAGCCTGGGCCGCGAGACGCGCGGCTCGGTGAGCGGCATGCCCATTGAGAAATTCGACCGTACGACGGTCTCCGACGTCTTCAACAGCTATGGCTGCGACACTGTGATGTTCACCAACTCGCAGCTGCGCGCCGTAAAGGGCGAGATGGCCGACTGCTTCATGCAGGCGGGCATACACATGCTCATGTCGCAGAACGTCTCAGAGTTCAGCGGCAAGGACGAAGGCGCCGCGTCGGCCTCCGTGCGTAATATCCGCATCGAGGACCTGCTCGGCCGCGACACCATACGCACCCGCAACCCGAAGATTCAGGAGGTGTTCCAGCACCAGACGGTGCTCGTCACTGGAGCGGCCGGCTCCATAGGCTCGGAGATTGCCACCCAGCTTGCGCGCCTGGGCACGAAGAGCCTCGTGCTCATCGACCAAGCCGAGACGCCCATGCACGACCTACAACTGCGCATGCAAGAGGAATTCCCGGGACTGGAGATCCACTACTTCGTGGGCGACATCACCAACCGCGAGCGCATGGAGGTGGCCTTCTCCAAGTACAAGCCCCGCTACGTCTTCCATGCCGCAGCCTACAAGCATGTGCCTATGATGGAGAACAATCCCACCGAGGCTGTCGGCACCAACGTCTTCGGCACGCGCATTATAGCCGACCTGGCCGTGGCCCACGGCGTGGAGAAATTCGTGATGGTTTCGACCGACAAGGCCGTCAACCCCACCAACATCATGGGTGCTTCGAAGCGCATCGCAGAGATATACGTGCAGTCGCTCTTCTTCCACCACCGTCGCACCACCGACGGTCCTGTCACGCAATTCATCACCACGCGCTTCGGCAACGTGCTGGGTAGCAACGGCTCTGTGATACCTCTGTTCAAGCGCCAGATCGAGGAGGGCGGTCCGTTGACCGTGACTCACCGCGACATAATCCGCTATTTCATGACCATCCCCGAGGCCTGCTCGCTGGTGCTGGAGGCGGCGTGCATGGGCCGCGGAGGCGAGATATACATCTTCGACATGGGCAAACCGGTGAAAATCTACGACATGGCCCGCAAGATGATTTCGCTGGCTGGCCTGCGCCCCGACGTGGACATCAAAATTGTGGAAACGGGCCTGCGCCCCGGCGAGAAGCTATATGAGGAGCTGCTGAGCGACCGCGAAAACACCACTGCCACCATCCACAGCCAAATCATGGTGGCCAAGGTTGTCGTCTATGACTACGACTCTGTGCGCGAGCAGCTGCACACGCTCCACGACTACCTGCATCGTAGCAACCTGCACGACATCGTGGCGCAGATGAAGCGCATCGTGCCCGAATACCACTCCAACAACTCGCGCTGGGAAGAGATCGACCGCGAAATCGAGGCCGAACGCGTCCAGCAAAGCAACTAACCCCATTCCCGCCGGCAGGCAGGCTGCTGCTTGCCGTCCCTTAACTATGGCCCGACACCCGAGCGTATCCTATATACTTACAAAGATGCGATATGCCTACACGCGCCTATGGGCTCAGTTCGGCGTGGGCATATCTCGCGCGGGCAAAGTACTGGAGGTAGCCTCTGTGGTGATGGCTCTGGCCTGCGTGGTGGTGATCCTGCTACGCACGGGCTATAACCTACAGCCCGCTGGCGAAAGAGCATCCATGGCGGTGCTCCGCGCTTGCCAGTGCGTCTTCGCCGTCAACATCCTCTTCCAGTGGGTGTTCCTGCGCAAGCAGAATAGCCGCTACGCCCGATGGATGAAGTGGGTGGCCGACGGCTGCGTGCTCCTCACCCTTGTGCCCTTGCTGCTGCCCCATCACAGCCACGCGGGCTGGCCGTGGCTGGTTCACCTTCTCTGCTCCCCCGGCTTCTCACAGCTCCTGTTGGGGGTGTACTCCTTGGTGGAGATTTCCTACGCCCTGAGCTGCGTGGCCGGCAGGCACACCAACCCGTCGCTGATCATGGGTGTGACGTTCCTATTCTTCATCATCTGCGGGTCGCTGGTGCTGATGCTTCCGAAATTCACCTACGGAGGCATCGCCTACATCGACTCGCTCTTTGTCTCGGCCAGCGCCGTGTGTATCACGGGCCTGAGCACCGTTGATATCCCCTCCACCTTCACGCCGCGGGGCATCGTGGCCTTAGCCGTGCTGGTGCAGCTCGGAGGCTTGGGCGTGATCACGTTCACCAGCTTCTTCGCCCTCTTCTTCACAGGCAATACATCCATCTACAACCAGCTGCTAATCAAGGACATGGTATACTCCAAGAGCATGAACGCCCTTGTGCCCACGCTGCTTTATGTGCTGGGCTTCACCGTCACGGTGGAGGCCATAGGGGCCGTGGCCGTATACCTGACCGTGCCAGCCGAGCTGGGCTTGGACTGGGAGCAGAAGGCGATGTTCGCCGCGTTCCACTCCATGTCGTCGTTCTGCAACGCCGGCTTCTCCACCCTTCCGGGCGGCATGAGCAACCCCGTGCTAATGGCCCAGTCGCGATCCATCTACGTCATTACATCAGCCCTGATTTTCGCTGGGGCCGTGGGATTCCCTATACTGGTGAATATGAAGGAAATACTCCACAACTACGCCCTGCGTCTGCTGCGCCGACACCGCAAAGGCCAGAGCCCCGTGCATATCTACGACCTCAACACCAAGATGGTGCTCACCGTCACGCTCAGCGTGCTTGCCATAGGCGCGGTGGGATTCTTCGTCCTGGAGTACGACAACACCCTGCGCGGCATGAGCCTGACGGACAAGGCCGTGCAGTCTCTCTTCAACGCCCTGACACCCCGCAGCGCAGGCTTCGCATCGGTGTCGCCTTCTGCTTTCCTCGACGCCACGCTGGTGCTGGTGGTGGCGCAGATGATCGTGGGCGGTGCCTCGCAGTCGATGGCCGGCGGCATTAAGGTAAACACCCTGGGCACTATGGCTTTGGCCGTGCGCTCGGTGATCCATGGCCACGACGGCGTGGAGGCCTTCGGCCGCAGACTCAACCCCGCGTCGGTGCGCCGCGCTTTCGCCGTGCTCAGTCTGGCTTTCGGTGGGCTGCTGGTCTATACAGTAGCTCTGATGGTGCTGGAGCCGGGTCTGCCGGCCAAGGCTCTGGGATTCGAGGCCGTGTCGGCATTCTTCACCGTGGGCTCGTCGCTGGGAATCACCGACCAGTTGTCGGCTGCATCCAAGGGCCTGCTGTGCACGGCCATGTTCATAGGCCGAGTGGGCATCGTGTCGCTGCTGTGCGGCATCATAGGCTCGAAGCCAGACCTCAGCCCTCACCTGCCCGAGGACAACGTAATAATAAACTAACCCCTACCATTCACACCCGCCTCATATGCGATACCTTATAATCGGACTCGGAATTTACGGCTCCAACCTGGCCCGCGACCTCACGGCTATGGGCCACGAGATAATCGGCGTGGACAACCGCCGCCAGAATGTCGACGCTCTCAAGGACTACATCTCGGCCACATACCTCATCGACTCCACCGACGAGGGGGCGCTGGCCCTGCTTCCACTTAACAATGTTGACCTGGCCATCGTGGCCATCGGTGAGAATTTCGGCGCCAGCATTAAGACGGTGGCTCTCCTCAAGAAGATGGGCGTGGAGCACATCTATGCCCGCGCTATCGACAGCCTGCACCACTCCATACTCGAGAGCTTCGAGCTTGACCGCATCGTCACCCCCGAGCAGCGCGCCGCCTCCGACCTCAGCCACGAGATGAGCCTGGGCACCCGTGTGCAGACCCTGGGCATCGACCACGACCACTACGTGATGCGCTTTGCGGCCCCGAAGCTTTTCCACGGGCTGCTCTACGCCGACCTCAAGCTGGATAGCACCTACAATCTGCGGCTGATCGCTGCCACGCGCCCCACACGCAAGGCCAACATCATGGGCATAGCCCACGACGAGGACGAGATGCTCGACGTGCAGGCCCCCGGAGCCGAGGTGCAAGAAGGCGACGTGCTGGTGTGTCTGGGCTCCAAGCGCGCATTCTCTGTCCTTTACCGTCAAACCAGCCAAATGCGCTGAGGCCAGAGCCTATGAACTTCCCTCTTTTCATATCTCGCCGCCTGCGTCTGCGCGGCCCCGGCCAGAGAGCCGGAGCCACTGGCGTGGCCATAGCCGTGGCTGGCGTGGCTCTTGCCCTGGTGGTGATGGAGCTCACCATCGCCGTCGTGGGCGGATTCCGCGACGGAATCACCTCCAAGCTCACGGGCTTTGAGAATCAGATATCCGTGCAAGCCCCGCGCGACGCTGTCTCCGGCGGCCAATTAGCCACGCTTGAGCCTGACTCCGCGCTAATGAGCGTCATCGCCGCTGCCCTGCCGCCGCAAGCCACGATTACTCCGCGCTTTGACCAGCCGGCCCTGCTGAAGACGCCCAACGACTTCGCAGCCGTGGTGTTCACGGCCTACGGCCCCGGTCACGACGACGCCTTCGAGCGCGGCAACATAGTGGAGGGCGAGTTGCCAGATTTCTTTGACACTGAGGCTAAAAACAGCATCGTGGTGTCGCGCGCCTGCGCCTCATCGCTGCAGCTAGAGACCGGGAGCAAGATTGACGCCTGCTTCTTCATCGACGGCGCCCTGCGCATGCGTCGCTACACCGTGGCGGGTATCTACGACAGCGGCTTCGCGCAGTACGACAACGTCGTGGCACTTGCCTCCCTCCCTGCCCTGCAGTCTGCTGCCGCCGCCGACTCCGTGCAGTGCACATCCCTGGCCATCACCGGGCTGCCCATAGAAAGCGTTAGCGATGCTGCCGCTGCCCTGCAGACGGATCTGCTGCGGGCCTACAACACGGGGGAGCTTCCCTATCTCTACCCCGTGGATAACGTCACCCACACCGGCGCGCTGTATTTCGCATGGCTCTCGCTGCTCGACACCAACGTCACTGTCATCTTCATACTCATGCTCTGCGTGGCCGCCTTCACGCTGATTTCCAGCATGTTCATCATCATCCTCGACCGCATCGCGGCCATAGGCGTGATGCGCGCCCTGGGAGCCACCAAGGGGCAGATTCGCGCGGTGTTTGTGCTGGTGGCCCTTCGCGTCGCCGCCCTGGGAATGCTTATCGGCAACGTCGCCGCCCTGGCATTAATCTTCCTTCAGTGGCGCTACCAGATCGTGCCGCTCGACCCCGAGGCCTACTACCTCTCCGCCGTGCCCGTGCTTATCACGCCGTGGCAGGTTATCGCGCTCAATATCGGGGTGCTCGCGGCCACCGTCGCCGTGCTCATCATCCCCTCGGCCCTCGCAGCCAAAATCAGCCCCGCCCGCACCATGAGGTATGAATAACGGAACTTTTCGCGCAGTTAATTGTTTTTAAGATAACATTTTTAACTCTTTAGCGAAAATTTCACTAAATTTGCCCGATAATTACATTTTGAATATATATGACAGAAACAAAAGATATCTCACAACTCATCATCGAGGGCATCCAAGAGCGCAAGGGCCGCGGAATCACCGTGGTGGACATGAGCGCCATTGAGTCGGCCCCCGTGCAGAAATTCATCATCGCCCAGGGCACCTCGTCTATGCAGGTGGCCGGCATCGCCGACAGCGTCCGCGAATACGTGCAGGAGCAAAGCGGCCAGAAGCCTTTCAACTACGACGGCTACGCCAACTCTGATTGGATCGTGATTGACTACGGCTCGGTGCTGGCTCATATCTTCGTGCCGCAGGCTCGCGAGCGTTACAACCTCGAGGACCTCTGGAGCGACGCCGAGATCACCCTGGTGCCAGACCTCGACTAACCCCAGCATTTTCATCACATTTATACACTCAAATCTGCATCTAATCTATGCCACTATCATCGCCCCAGGGCAACAAAAACCCCAACAATAAGGGCAAGAAGGGCGGAATCTTCGGGTTCAACCTCTTCTGGATGTACGCCATCATCTTCCTGGTGCTGGCGGGCATCTTCTATCTTGACGACAACTCGGTGACCAAGGAAGTCAACTACACTGCCTTTGAGCAATATGTGGAGCGCGACCACGGCATCAAGAAAATCATAGTGTTCTCCGACAAGAACGAGGCCCAGGGTGTGCTAACCGACTCCTTGGCGCAGGTGGTCTTCGGCTCGTCGTACAACCCCGCCGACAATATCGAAGCCACGGTGCTCACCAAGATTCCCTCTGCCGATAAGTTCAGCGACAAGATCGAGCAATGGCGTGCGAGCGGCGCCTTCCCCGCCGACGGCGAGGTGAAGTACGAGCGTTCCGGCCAGCTCGGCTCCATACTCTGGAGCTTCGGCCCCATCGTGCTCATCATCGTCTTCTGGATCTGGATGATGCGTCGCATGTCTGGCGGTGGCGGCGGTGGCGGCGGCGTCTTCAGCGTGGGCAAGTCAAAGGCCCAGGTGTTTGACAAGGACGCCCCCAACAAGGTGACGTTCGCTGATGTGGCCGGTCTTTCAGAGGCTAAGACAGAGATTGAAGAGATAGTGGAGTTCCTCAAGAACCCCAAACGCTACACAGACCTGGGCGGCAAAATTCCCAAGGGAGCCCTGCTTGTGGGCCCTCCCGGCACAGGTAAGACCCTGCTGGCCAAGGCTGTGGCAGGCGAGGCTAATGTGCCATTCTTCTCCATGTCGGGCTCCGACTTCGTGGAGATGTTCGTGGGCGTGGGTGCTTCGCGTGTCCGCGACCTCTTCAGCCAGGCCAAAGAGAAAGCTCCGTGCATCGTCTTTATCGACGAAATCGACGCCGTGGGCCGCGCCCGCGGCAAGAACCCCAACATGGGCGCCAACGACGAGCGCGAGAACACACTCAACCAGCTCCTCACCGAGATGGACGGCTTCGGCTCTAACAGCGGCGTCATCATCCTCGCCGCCACCAACCGCGTGGACATCCTCGACAAGGCCCTGCTCCGCGCAGGCCGATTCGACCGCCAGATATTCGTGGACCTGCCCGATGTCAACGACCGCGTGGCCATCTTCAAGGTGCACCTACGCAAAATCAAATACGACCCCGCTCTCGACATCGAGCTGCTGGCACGCCAGACTGCCGGATTCTCCGGTGCTGACATCGCCAACGTCTGCAACGAGGCCGCCCTCATCGCTGCCCGCCACAACAAGAAGACCGTCACCATTGAGGACTTCAACGCTGCCGTTGACCGCATCATCGGAGGTCTGGAGAAAAAGAACAAGCTCACCACCAACGAAGAGAAGCGCAGCGTGGCCATCCACGAGGCCGGACACGCCACAGTGTCGTGGCATCTGGAGTTCGGCGACCCGCTGATCAAGGTCACCATCGTGCCCCGCGGCAAAGCCCTCGGCGCTGCCTGGTATCTGCCAGAGGAACGCCAGCGCGTGCCGGCCCAGGCTCTGCTCGACCAGATCTGCTCGCTGATGGCCGGTCGCGCCGCGGAGGATATCGAGCTCGGCAGCGTGGCCACCGGTGCACTCAACGACCTGGAGCGCGCCACGAAAATCGCATACGCCCTGGTTGTGTACTACGGCATGAGCGAGCGTCTGCCCAACATCAGCTACTACGACTCCACAGGCCAGAACTACGCCTTCTCCAAGCCCTACAGCGAGGAGCGCGCCAGGATCATCGACGAGGAGGTGTCTCGCATCCTCTCCGAGCAATATCAGCGAGCCAAGGACATCCTGCTCAAGTACAAACCGCAGATGGAGCAGCTGGCCAACGAACTTTACACCCGCGAGGTAATCTTCACGGCAGACGTTGAGGCCATCTTCGGCAAACGCAAATGGGCATCCCGCACCGACGAAATCCTCGCCGAGCAGGCCCGCGCCAATGCCGCTGCCGCTGCCGACCCCGCCGTCACCTCTGTTTCGGCTCCCTTCCCCACCTCCGCCGACGACAAGCCCGCCGACGCTTCAGAGACTAAGCCTGCCGACGCAGCCGACGCCCCCAAGGACGATGTGCCAGCCCCTCCGGCTCCGCTGGACGTTGACCCTTCCAAGGCCGACGATGACGACGACGCCGTGCCCCCTCCCTTCGACATCGACATCAAATAATCCCACCCACTTAATCACCCTCCTCGCTTTCTGGGGAGGGTGAATTTTTTTTATAAAACACTGAATTTCAAAGTTTTCTTTGTCCAGGTGAACATACACACGGACTCCGCTGGTTATGTAGACGTTACCTTGGGCGTTATCTGCGGCCGAAACGAACTTTCGGCTCTACAATCGGGGGAATCGTGGATGATGTCGTGGACGGTAGCAGCGGCCGGAACGGAACTTTCGGCTCTACAATCGGGGGAATCGTGGGCGTCTTCTTGGGCGTTTGGCTGGGATAAGAGGGTTTGCGGGCATTTTGTGCCACTTTTGCCGAAGTTTTTAGAATATTTAATTCAAAAAACTTGACATCGCTATTCGGAATTGCTAAATTTGCCAAATATTTCAGAAATTCCGCGTTTCGCGCATTCACAACACTGCAAAAGTGGCCAAAAAGAAGATTTCCAAAATATCCACGCTCGGCTCGCGCATCACGGCCATCGTGAGCGTGACCCTCGTGCTCCTGCTTTTAGGAATGATGATGATAGGTGCTCTGGTGGCCGGCGAGGCTTCCCGCGCGCTGCGTTCGGAGGTGGCTCTCATCGTTAAGCTCGACCTCCAGACCTCCGACCAAGAGGTAGCACTCTTCAAGCGCTACGTCGATGAGGTGCCTTGGGCCGCGTCGTCGATGTATACCTCCCCCGCCGATGTGCTGGCAAAGGAGATGGAGCACAACGCCGATATAATAGAGCTCCTCGACGAAAATCCTTACAGCGGTGAGTTTGAGATCAAGCTCGCTCCAGCGTACGCATGCTCCGACAGCATCGCCAAGGTGTGCCGCCTGGTGGAGAGCTTGGAGTATGTTGACCACGTGGTGGCCCCGGCCGAGATAGCCGACGGCATCTCGCGCGTGGTGAGCCGCGGCCAGCTGATACTTGGATGCGCCGCCGCTGCGCTTCTGCTCATCTCTGTAGTGCTGATTTACAACACTGTAAGTCTTTCCGTCTACTCCCGCCGCATGGTGATTCAGTCCATGAAGCTCGTGGGAGCGACCCCCGCTTTCATACGCGCGCCTTTCGTATGGTCTGGCATAGCCTCTGGCCTGATTGCAGCCACAGCGGCCAGCGCCCTGCTCTGCGCCTTGCGCTTATGGGCCGACGCTCCCGCCGCCCAGGTGGGCGTCGAGGCTCTGGAGTTCGCGCTGCCCTGGACGCATGTAGCCGGCATCTGCGCCGCCCTGTATGTGGCCGGAGCAGCCATCTGCGGCTTGTCGTCGCTCTTGGCTGCAAACCGCTACATCAGCGCCACCACCGACGATTATTATAAGTAACCCCCCACACCAACAACTGCACCGACAATGAATCCCAACCCTCTCGGACGCCGCAACTTCATAGCCATGGCGGCAGCCGGCCTGCTCATCATAGTGGGCTTCGCCTTGATGTTAGGCGGAAGCACCACCACCGACACGTTCAACCCCGACATCTTCAGCACCCGCCGCATAGTGGTGGGCCCGATGCTGTGCTTCATCGGCTATGTGGCTATGGCCGCAGCCATCATCATCAAGCCCGGTGGCAAAGCCGACACCCCCGCTGCGGAGGACAACAGCAAAGACGTAAAATAATCACATTATACCTATGGATTGGATTGACGCCCTCATTTTAGGCATAGTGCAAGGCCTGGCGGAGTACCTGCCCATCAGCTCGTCGGGCCATCTGGAAATCTTCCAGGACATCCTCGGCCTTAACCTCCCGGGCAAAGACGCTCTGGAGTTTGACCTCGCGCTGCATGTGGCCACAGTGCTTAGCACCCTGGTGGTGCTGTGGAAGGAATTCGTGCCCCTGTGCCAGTCATTCTTCACTTTCCGCAACGACGACAACACCCGCTACGTGCTGAAGATTCTGCTCTCGTGCGTGCCTGTGGCCGTCGTGGGTCTGTGCTTTAAAGACGTGATAGAGAAGTTCTTCGGCGGAAACCTGCTGGTGGTGGGCATATGCCTGTGCGTCACCGCCGCGCTGCTGGCTTTCACCTATTTCTACCGCACCGACAGCTCTACCGCCGCTCCCTACCGCCCTCGCCAGATTTCGTGGCTCGACGCCTTCATCATCGGCTGCGCCCAGGCTGTAGCCGTTCTTCCGGGCCTTAGCCGTTCGGGCTCCACAATCGCCACGGGCATCCTGCTTGGCGACCGCAAGGAGCAGGTGGCCCAGTTCTCGTTCTTCATGGTCATCATCCCCATCCTCGGTGAGGCCCTGCTCGACTGCAAAGACATGCTCAAGCCCGCGGCTGACGCGGCTGCCTCTGTCAGCGTCGGGATTCTACCCCTGGCCATTGGCTTCGTAGCCGCCTTCCTGGTGGGTTGCGCGGCATGCCGCTGGATGCTCGAGATCGTGAAGAAAGGCAAGCTCGTATGGTTCGCCCTTTACTGCGTGCTCGCCGGCGCCGCTTGCATCATCTTCAGCCTCTAAACAGTAACCACACTCCCGCTTATGAACTTCATCGACGGCGAAATCCTGCTCATCGACAAGCCTCTTGGCTGGACCTCGTTCGACACCTGCAAGCGTCTGCGCTCGGCCATGTGCCGCCGCATGGGCGTGAAGAAGGTGAAGGTGGGCCACGCCGGCACGCTCGACCCTCTGGCCACAGGCGTGATGATGATATGCACGGGCCGCGCCACCAAGCGCATCGAGGAGCTCCAGAGCGGCGTGAAGGAATACGTGGCCACCATGCGCCTGGGTGCCACCACGCCCAGCTTCGACCTCGAGACAGCCGTGGACGCCACCTACCCCACCGAGCACATCACCCGCGAGCTCGTGGAGGAAGCGCTCACGCGCTTCGTGGGCCGCATCGAGCAGGTGCCACCTGCCTTCTCTGCCTGCAAGGTCGACGGCCACCGCGCCTATAAAAAAGCCCGCCAAGGGCAGGCCGTGGAGCTCAAGCCCAAGACGCTGGTGATTGACGCCATTGAGCTCCTAGACTTCCAGCCCGAGCAGATCACCGTGCGCGTGGTGTGCAGCAAGGGCACGTACATCCGCGCCCTGGCCCGCGACATCGGCCAGGCTCTGGGCTCCGGAGCCCACCTCACAGCCCTGCGCCGCACGCGCGTGGGCGACGTCCGCGTGGAGGACTGCCTCACCGTGGACCAAGCAGCATCTCTCATAAACACAACTCCTATCGAATATCCCGAAGGCTTCCAGGCCCCCGGGCAACAACAGCAAGCATGAAACTCTCACAATTCAAATTCCGCCTCCCCGAGGAGCTGATCGCGCAATATCCCGCCCCGCAAGCCGACGAGTGCAAGCTCATGGTGGTGCACAAGCGCACTGGCGAGATCGAGCACCGCATCTTCAAAGACCTGCTCGAATACTTCAACGACGGCGACCTGATGGTGTACAACGACACTCGCGTCTTCCCCGCCCGTCTCTATGGCAACAAGGAGAAGACCGGCGCGCGCATCGAGGTGTTCCTCCTTCGCGAGCTCAACGCCGAAAGCAAACTCTGGGACGTGCTCGTGGAGCCCGCGCGCAAAATCCGCATCGGCAACAAGCTCTACTTCGGCGAGGACGACTCGATGGTGGCCGAGGTGATCGACAACACCACCTCCCGCGGCCGCACGCTGCGATTCCTCTACGACGGCCCCCACGACGAATTCAAGGCTGCTCTCTACGCCCTGGGCGAGACCCCGCTGCCCGCCTACATCACCCGCCCCGTGGAGGAAGCCGACGCCGACGCCTACCAGTGCTTCTACGCCTCGAAAGAGGGCGCAGTGATGGCCCCGGCTGCCGGTCTGCACTTCACCCGCGAGCTGCTCAAGCGCTTGGAGATCAAGGGCGTGAACCAGGCATTCCTCACCGCGCACTGCGGCTTGGGCAATTTCCGCGAGATTGACGTGGAAGACCTCACCAAGCATCGCATGGACTCCGAGCAGATCATCATCACCCCGCAGCTCGTTGACCAAGTGAACGCCACCAACGACGCCCAGCACGTGGTCTGCGCCGTGGGCACCTCTGTGCTCCGCGCCATGGCCACAGCCGCCAGCATGGGAGGCCACATCCAGGCATACGACGGATGGACCAACAAATTCATCTTCCCGCCCTACGAATTCACCGTGGCACGAGCCCTGGTCACCAACTTCCACATGCCCCTGTCAACTATGCTCATGATCACCGCTGCCTTCGGAGGCTACGACCTGGTGATGAAAGCATATGCAGAAGCTGTGAAGGAGCAATACCGCTTCGGGGCCTACGGCGATGCCATGCTCATACTCGACTAACAACTGAATAGCACTTGCGGACGCGGATGTCCCACCTGCTCGCAGGCCTGCCCCGCTCCGCGCAAATCATATAGATTATGGAAACTCAAATTGACTGGAAATCGCTGTCGTTCGGCTATATGCCCACCGACTACAACGTGCGCGCCCACTACAAAGACGGCAAATGGGGGCCTATAGAAGTTAGCGACTCGCCCTACATCCCCATGCACATCGCCGCCACGTGTCTGCACTACGGACAGGAGATCTTCGAGGGACTGAAGGCCTTCCGCGGCGTGGACGGCAAAGTGAGAATATTCCGCCTGGAGGAGAACGCCAAGCGCATCATCGACTCTGCCAAGGGCCTGCTCATGGCCCCCGTCACAGTAGAGCTCTTCACAGAGATGGTGAAGAAATGCGTGGAGCTCAACGCTCGCTTCATACCGCCATACGGCACCGGCGCCTCGCTCTACATCCGACCCCTGGAAGTGGGCATGAGCCCGCAGGTGGGTGTAAAGCCCGGCACAGAGTATACGTTCATCGTGTTCGTGTCGCCCGTCGGCCCCTACTTCAAGACTGGCTTCCGCCCCACTAATATATGCATCATGCGGCAGTATGACCGCGTGGCCCCCCAGGGCACCGGCCGCTGGAAAGCAGGCGGCAACTATGCTGCCTCGCTCGCATCCGGCGAGAAAGCCCACGCCATGGGCTATAGCGCCGTGCTTTTCCTCGACCCCAAGGAGAAGAAATACCTCGACGAGTGCGGCCCTGCCAATTTCTTTGCTATCAAGGACGGCAAGTACATCACCCCGGCTTCTGAGTCTATCCTTCCCTCAATCACCAATAAGAGCCTGATGCAGCTGGCCAAGGATATGGGCATAGAGGTGGAGCAGCGACACATCACCGTCGACGAGATTCCCTCCTTCACCGAAGCGGCTGCTTGCGGCACCGCCGCTGTGACATCCCCCGTGGGCGAAATCGACGACCTCGACACTGGAGAGAAATACGTCATGGCTCGCGACGGACAGCCCGGCCCCATCACCACGGCCCTCTACCACGCCCTGCAAGACATCCAGTATGGTCGTGCCGAAGACAAGTACGGCTGGAACACCATCCTCGATATTTAGAGCCTGTCCTATAAAATCTGTTAACGCTGAGGCGGTCAGCCATTGAGCAGAGTTGTTCGTGTGAT
>CAZSHV010000002.1:0-58432 GCA_964606815.1 uncultured Bacteroides sp.
GAAATTCCCGCATCCCATCCTCACCCCCACCACCAAGGCCGACGAAGGCCACGACATGAACATCAGCCGCGACGAGATCATCGCCCAGGGCATCGTCAGCGCCGAGGACTATGAAGTGATGGAGCGATACACCCGCACCCTCTTCGAGATCGGCACGCGAATGGCCGCCGACAAGGGCCTGATCCTCGTGGACACGAAGTACGAGTTCGGCCGCCGCGACGGGAAGGTAATCCTCATCGACGAAATCCATACCCCCGACTCCTCCCGCTATTTCTACGCCGACACCTACCAGGAGCTCTTCGAGCAGGGCAAGCCCCAGCGCCAGCTCTCCAAGGAGTTCGTGCGCCAATGGCTGATCGACCATGGCTTCATGGGCCAGCCCGGCCAGCAGGTGCCGGAGATGACCGACGAGTTCTGCCAGAGCGTCTCTGACCGCTACATCGAGCTCTATGAGCACATCACGGGCAAGAAATTCGTCAAAGCCCCCGAGACCGACATCCGCGGCCGCATCGCCACCGCCGTGCTCGACTGCCTGGCCAACATCTCGCGCTGATGCAAGCCGCCTCCGACCTCGTCAAGCCTGACTCTGCCTGCGCCGCCGCCAAGGGCGAGCAGGTAGAGCAGATGTTCGACGCCCTGGCCCCGGCATATGATTTCATGAACAGGGCCATGACGCTGGGCATCGACACGCGCTGGCGACGCCTCGCCGTGCGCCTTGTCGCCGCCGAGCGCCCCAGGGCGATTCTTGACGTGGCCACAGGCACGGCCGACATGGCCCTGCAGATGGCCCGGGCCATCCCCGGCACCACCGTCACGGGCATTGACCTCTCGGAGGGCATGCTGCTCAAGGGCCGCGACAAGGCCCTCAGCGCTGGCCTCGCCGACCGCGTCGACCTGCAAAAGGCCGACTGCCTCGCCCTCCCCATGCCCGATGACACCTTCGAGTGCGTCACCGTGGCCTTCGGCATCCGCAACTTCGAGCGTCTGGCCGATGGCCTGCGCCAGATGCTGCGCGTGCTCCGCCCTGGCGGGCTGCTGTGCGTGCTGGAGCTGTCGGAGCCCACGTCGCCCCTGGCGCGCCCTCTCTACAAATTTTACACACGCGCCGTGATCCCCGCCGTGGGGCGCCTGGTGTCGGGCCACCACAGCGCCTACGCCTACCTGCCCCGCAGCATCGCGGCCGTGCCGCAGCGCGAGGCCATGACGGCACTCATGCGCGAGGCCGGATTCTCCGACGCTCGCTTCAAGCCCCTCACCTTCGGTGTCTGCACGCTCTACACGGCCCGCAAGCCTCGCTGACCCCTACCCCTTGTCCCCCCTTCATTCATCGCTAACACCTTAAGCCACATGGCCATTTCAATACGTAAAACCATCCTCGCCATTGCTCTTTGCGCAGCCATGACCGCACAGGCGCAGTCCGCGCTGCAGGGCACGGCAGCCGCCATCCTCGCCCAGAGCGCGGCCCCAAAGTTTGAGTCCACGCTCGACTCGCTGCTCTACTATTCTGACCCGGCCGACATACAAGGCACCAGCACCACTCCCCTGCCCCGGTGGTTCTTCCTCCCTGCAGTGTACGACCATTATTACGAGCCCTCAGCGAAGTCCCCCTTCACCACCGACTACTCCGGCATCGAGGCCATGCGATGGATAGAAGACGCCAACGCTCAGGCCGACCGCATACGTGAGTACCGCCGTCGACTCTTCATCAACCACCTCCCCGTGATTGACTATAACCAGGCCTTCCTGCCCGAGCCGCCAAAGCAGTACACCGTCACCATCAACCCCGAGGACCACACCGTGGACATTACCGAGTTCACCGGCGAAATCCCCGCCGCCCCCACCCTCGAGGCCCCGGAGGTGAAGAAACGCCACTGGATCCGCGACTTCAACTCTTCGCTGCAGTTCTCCCAGGCCTACATCTCGCCCAACTGGTACCAGGGTGGCACCAACAACCTGACGATGCTCCTAAATCTCTACTACAACGTCAAGCTCAACCAGGCTTACCACCCCAACCTGCTCTTCGAGTCGACCTTCCAGTATAAGCTAGGCGTCAACTCCACCCCCGACGACTCCATACGCAAGTACACGATCAATCAGGACGCTCTGCAGATCAACTCCACCTTCGGTGTCAAAGCCGCGCGCCGCTGGTACTATTCAGTCACCGCGCAGTTTAAGACGCAGCTCTTCAACTCCTACACCTCCAACACCCGCACCCTGCGCTCGGCTATGCTCTCGCCCGGCGAGCTCAACGTGGGCCTTGGTATGACCTACAATCGCCAGAACGCCAAGAAGACCTTCACCTTCGACGCCTCCATCTCGCCCCTCTCTTACAACATGCGCATCTGCACCAACCATCTGCTCAACCCTGCAGACTTCGGCATCAACAACGGTCGGCGCGTGGAGCACCACTTCGGTTCGTCGGCCGAGTGCAAGATCACATGGCAGATGGCTTACAACGTCAAGTACTCCTCGCGTCTCTACGCCTTCACCGACTACGACCGCGCTTATGCCGACTGGGAGAACACCTTCTTCTTCGACATCAACCGCTTCCTCTCCTCGCAGCTCTACGTCAACCTGCGCTACGACTCCAGCACCCCACGCATCGCCGACGAGCCAAAATGGCACAAGCTGCAGGTCAAGGAGATCATCTCCATCGGCTTCTCTTATAAGTTCTCATCGCTATAACCCGCTGCAGCAGTGAGGATTGTCGTAGCCATAGCCATGCTGCTCGCAGCCCTTGGGGCTAATGCGCAGATGTATGCCACCGACAGCATCCGCGCCCTCTTCGCCGGGCGCGAGCTCGACCCAGCGGAGGGTGTGTGGCAATGGCCCGACGACGGCGCGGTGATGCTGATCACGCGCCGAGCCAACGACGCCTTCACCATCTCGCTCCTCAGCTCCCCGCGCTGCGACATGGAGCCCGGCACCGTGGTGGGCACCCTGCTGCGAGGCCCAAACGACCGCTACGACGCACGCCTCGAGACGAAAACACCTGGCCGGCACGCCCTGCGCGGCAGCACATGCCTGGTGCAGGTGATGCCTGGCGGCAGGCTGTCGTTCACGCCGTATCATAACCGCGACTCATATTCGCTCTTCCGCCTCGCGCCCTATTTCTTCCGTATCGGCTTCCGCAGCGAAGACCGACCCGCGCAAATGGACGCCGCCGTGAAGCTCTACCCACCCCCAGCCGACGCCCACGTATGCCTATGACCCGCGCGCTCGCCATAGTTCTCGTCTGCCTGTGCGCATGTCTGACCTGCGCGGCCCAGCGCACCACGCGCCCCGGCTTGCGCACCGCCCGCTCCCAGGTGTGTGTCAACGTGCCGGCCGACACCACCCTGGCGGCACGCGACAGCGACTTCACCCTCTTTGGCTACGAAAAGACCCTGCGGTCGCGCACCGAGGCCGTGTTCGTCACCAACCGCACCGCCGTGCCCGTCACCGCCATCATCTTCCAGGCAAAATATTCCACCATCTCCGGCCACGAGCTGCACAGCCGCCGCGTGCGCGTGCCCACCATGCTCAGCCCGGGCCAGACGCTGCAGATTGTCTTCCCGGCCTGGGACAAACAGCAGGTGTGGCATTACCGCCTGAGTCCGCCCTCGGCCCGCTCGCGCCAGGCCACGCCCTTCGACGTCGCCATCGCCGTCGACTCGTTCACCACGCTCATCGACTCCATCCGCTAATCCCCCTCGCCCTCTATGCCAGCCTCAACAACCCGCCCGCGCTCCTTGCGCCTGATTATGCTGCTGCCATTGGCTTTGCTTCTGGCCTCTGTGGCCTCATGCTGCATGTCGTACGCCGACGCTCGGCGCGTTCTGTCCGACGACCTCAACGATGCCATGGTGGCTCTCACCCGCGCCAACAGCGACCTCTGGACCCGCCAGGACACCATCGCAGCCCTGCGCCAGATAAGCGCCACCACGCATCAGCCGCTGATTCTCCAAGCCTCCGACGCGACCTTCCGCCACGCCATGCTGCGCGAACGCTCCTTCGTCTCGCTGCAGTTGGTCGACGGCGCGCCTGCGGCCCACGTAACTCGCGGCGACCTATCCTCCGACTCCATTATGCTCATGCCGGCCCAGGGTGCAGAGGGTGTGGCCGTGCGCGTGCAGGGCTTCGCGATGTGCTCGATGGCTGCTGTCCTCGCCGTCTCCGACCAGCGCTTGCCCGCTGCCCTGTTCGTTCTCTCTCTGCTCTCCGCCGCGGGTGTAAGTGTGCTTTACCGCCGCTCGCGCCGCTCGCCGCAAGCGCCTTCGCTTGACGGCATCAAGCTCACCCCCATGCAGCGGCAGCTCGCGCAGATGATGCTCGACGCCCCCGGCCTGCGTGTGCAAAAAGCCGCGCTGTGCGCCGCCCTTTGGGGCAACAAGAGCAACGCCGAGGAGTCGCTCTACACCCTGGTGCGTCGCACCAAAGCGGCCCTCGCCCCCGCAGGAATCGATATTGTGTGCAATAGAGGCGAGTCGTACGAGTTACGCATAAACCCCTAACATTCAGCATTGTCAGTGATTTGTCAGACAAAAGTCAGACACTTTTTCACGCCCCTGTCATGCTTTTTCATTTGCTTTGCGGAAAAATCAATCCGCAAGCATGAAACGCATCATCCCCACCCTCCTTTTTCTCCTGCCACTGATCGCACTGGGCCAGCAGGAGGCTACGTCTGACTCCACAGCGACCACCCTCGGCGAGGTGGTGGTGCAAGCCCGCACCCAGCAGCTCGGAGCCGAAGTGTCGACATTTATTCCTACCTCACGCCAGAAAGCGGCGGCGCAAACGGCCACCGAACTGCTCTCGCGCATGGCAATACCGCTGATCCGCGTGGCCCCCGGCAGCAACGCCGTGACTGACCCCTCCGGGCAGAGCGTGGACATTTTCATCGACTACCTGCCCGCTTCTAAAGAAGACATTGAGGGCATGCGCACGGCCGACGTGCGCCGTGTCGAATACTACGCCTTTCCCTCCGACCCTCGCTTTCAGGGCAAGCCGCGAGTGTTGAATTTCGTCATGCAGCACTACGCCTACGGCGGCTACGTCAAGGGCTACGCTTGGGAAAATACTGCCAACGCCGGGCAAATCACCGCCTATGGCAAGTTGCAATATGGCCGCATGACCTACGACTTCGCCGCCGGCGCTTTCTACCTCAATCAGAGCCACACGGGCGGCGACACCTTCGAGACGTTCCGCCTCCCGCAGCCCGACGGCAAAGAGCTGGCCTTCGAGCGAAGCTCAATCCAAGACGACGCTCGCTGGCGCCGTCGCACTTACTGGCCCACGTTCCGAGCAAAATATGCCAGCGAACGCGTGACGCTTCAGAACACTTTGGGCGCCAAGTTCGACCATGACCCTTCCGACCTCCGCAGCGGCAACGTGAGCTACAACCCAAGTTTGCTCCCCACATCTTCATTCTCCGAAACGGCAACATCTCGCGTCAACTCTTTGAATTACAACGGAGTGTGGAACTTCACGCTATCCGACCGCGACGCATTGTCTTTCACCCCGGCGTACGCCTTCTCCCACACCCGCACGGCATCGCTCTATTCAGAAGCAGGACATGGAGAATTTCTCAACAACGCCGTCGATGACTCGCATCGCCTGAGCGCCGACCTCACTTATTCCCTTAGCTTCGGCTCTTGGGGCAACCTAAACGTGCTTGCACAAACCCAATATAACAAAAGCACAACGTCTTATTCTGGCACAGCCGTGGCCGACGACCGAGCAAGCACGCTTCGCATTGGCCCCGGAGCGCGGTATAGCCTGGGTATAGGCAAGGTATACGCATCGGCTGGCGCGGGTGCGCAATGGAGCCGTCAGACCTACATGCTGCGCCGCCGCCACTCGGCTGCGCCATGGGCTGACTTCTCCGCCCAATACTCCCCCTCCGACCGCCACAACCTAAGCACCGACTTGAGTTTTAATACTTCTGTGCCGGCAGCCGACCTGCTGAGTCAAGCCGTGATCCGCACCTCGCCGCTGATGAGCGTCACCGGGTGCCCCGACCTTAAGCCATACCACAGCTATTTCGCAAATCTCAACTATACCTATATGCCCACCAGCACCGTCGCGGTTTCAACGTTCGCCTCTCTTTGGACTCCCACTGGACGATATGTTTTTGATTATCAAACTTCTCCAACTGGCATCCTGCGCACCATCACCCAGCCAGGCGGGGCATATTCGCAGTGGAACTATGGCGCATACGGATCCGTGCAACTGCTTGGGGGCAAGCTCCACCTGGTGGCTCAAATAATGGGAAACAGCGTGCATAACGGCTACCCATATGACCAAAATAAAACGAACATCAGCTACGCGGTTCAAGCAAATTTTTACCTGGGCAACTGGACTCTTTCTGGCCTGTACTTTTCCCCCCACGGCGAGCCTGGAGGCCCGATGGTGAGCACCTGGACGCGCCATAAAGCCTTCTATTTCGTCACAGCCGGATGGGCATCATCTGGCTGGAACGTGCAGCTGCAGCTCTGCAACTTTGCCCGCTGGAACTGGCGTAGCGACATCGCCGAGATGCGCAGCCCGGCATACGACAAGATAGAGCGCACCCTATCGATCAACGACCACGCTCTCGCGCGCCTGGCAGTGACCTACACCATCGGCTTCGGCAAGAAAGTAAGCCGCGGCGACGAAGCCGAGCAGCAGTCCGCCATCTCCTCCGGCATCCTGAAATAACACCCCGCTCGCGCCGATAACTCCAACGACGACATCCTCCCGTAGGGTCGCCACCTGTGGCGACCGCCGTAATAGATAACACACTAAATTCCATCGAATTGTAGGGCCGAACGGTCTGTTCGGCCGCAGAAACACCCACAAAGGATATCCCCTCACGTAGGGCTGTACCACGGTGCAGCCCTTGATAACCCCCTTACTGCCAGTTAATTGCAGGGGCACAAGTCCGTTGCGGCCGCGATAACGTCAGAGACAACGCAAACGCCGAGAATCATCGGAGCCCATGGAATGGTCGGGAGGAGGGTAGCGGGCGAAAGCCCATGGATTTCAGGATTTTATAAAAATAATTCCCCCTCCCCGCAGGGTGCGGGGAGGGGGGTGGGGCGAGTCCGAAAAATGCTGTTTTCGTGGCCGAACGCGGTCATTGTCGTTTTTTCGGCCGCAACAAATTTGCGGCCCTACTGTTTGCACCGCATTGCAGGCGCTACCGCGGCCGCTCCGACCGAGCGGCTCTACAATTTGGCTTACTTGTCGAACCTCTCGGCGGTGGTGGGGATGGCGGGGGTGAGGGTCTGGTCGGGGCAGACGGGAACGACGGAGATGTAGCCGCGGTCGAGGTAGTATTCGTCGGTGTCCGTGGCCTCGGGCTCTTCGTTGACGAAGCGGCCGGTGAGGCGGTAGAACGGGTTACCGTTGGGGTCGGTGTATCGTTCGTACTCCTCGCTCCAATGTCCGCGTGCCGCGCGGCAGGAGCGTACGCCCAGCGGGGTGATGAGCGCCGGGATGTTCACGTTCAGGCAGGTCCAGAAATCCAGGCCATGGGCAAGAACGTCGGCGATGATGTCCTTGATAAACGGAGCGGCCAGGTCGAAGTTGGCTTTCAGCGAATGGTGAAGCAGGGAGAAGCCAACTGACGGGATGCCTGCCATGCAGCCTTCAAGCACGGCGCCCATGGTGCCGGAATACGTGATGGCCGTGCCGGAGTTCGAGCCGTGATTGATGCCAGAGAGCAGCAGGTCGGGCTTGCGGGGCACGATGCAGTGGAGAGCGAGCTTGACGCAGTCGACGGGCGTGCCCGTGACGGAGTACACCTGCGCGCCCATATAGTCGGCGTGGCGGGAAATCTGCAGCTGCGAGCCCACCGTGATGGCCGACGACATGCCCGAATGAGGCGCGGCGGGGGCCACGATGTACACTTCTCCGAAGGCGCTGGCCATCTCGGCCAGTTTGTGGATGCCGGAGGCTGCGATGCCGTCGTCGTTGGTGATAAGTATGAGAGGGGTCATGATTAGCTTTTCTTTGGATGGTTTGGGTCGGAGCCTTCGAGGATAGTGAACATCATGGCATGCAGCAGCTTATCATCACCGTCGAATATCTCCAAGCGATAGAACCCGCGGGGGAAGACGCTGAACGAGCTGTTGCCGTAAATGAGCACGCGCTGCTCGGTGCCAGGCCGCATTGGCACATTCACGTCGTGGGTGAACGGGTCAGCACTGCTCGCGCGAAGCAGCGTGCCGTCGCTGCGCCTAATCTTGAATTTCAAGCGCTTAGCCATCGGTCTCGGCAGCCCCTCATGGTTGAATCGCACGCAGAGGAAACGCATATCGCGCTCGAACATCGGCTCGCCGTAGTCAGAGATAGTATCATAGTTGATCTTGGCATTGGCAAGCTTCACGTTCGAAATCTTGAATGCCGCGGGAGTGCCTGGCTGGGGAGGTGCAGGGGTGGCACCCTTCACATCGAAGTTGCGGCTGTAGAGCTTGCGGTCGCCGAGGTTTATTTCGTAGCGATGCATGCCCGACACAAAAGGCTTGCTGAACGAAGCCGTGAGGGTCGCTTGGCCTGAGCCGGAGGCGAACTGTACCGCAGTATGGGCCGTAAAGCCCTTCTTGGAGCAGTGCATGGCGGGGGTCGGCAACGTGCCGTCGGCGCGCACCACGCGACAGCTCAGCTCGCGGCTCGTGGCAGCCCCAGGGTTAGAATAGCCCAGCACCATGCGCACCTCGCGCAGCTTGTCGGCCTGGGGAGTGTCGCCCAGATCATTGCCGGCGGCGTCGAGGAAGCGAAGATTGAAGCTCGTGATCCGCAGGCCTGAGGCTGCGGGCTCGGGCGTAGGCGTCTGGCCGGTCTGGGGCGTGCGCTGGTTTTGAGGCTTGGTCTCGGGCTTGGGAGCAGCCGCGGGCGCCATGATATGTTCGTTGATATGACTGAGCAGGAATTCGTAGAGCTCGCGGCCGTCGGTAAAACGTTCGGACGGCTTCTTCTCAAGGCACTTGAGGATCATCTGCTCGAACCATTCGGGATAGTCGGGCTGGGACATGTCGGGGCTGTCGGGATGCGTGGATGCATAGGCGTCTTTGCGCCGCGGGAAAAGCGGGGGAACAGGCGAGCTGAGGTGCTCATTCATGTATTCATAAACATCTTGGGTATTATCCCTATCGCCAGTGAACTCGAACGGGAACGTGCCCGCCATGTAGTAATATAGCACGCAGCCCAGACAGTAAATGTCGGTGGCTGGCGTGATGGGAGCTCCCTTCCACTTCTCCGGCGCGCGGAATTCTATGGGGAGATTACTCTTAGTTGTGGAAGACAGCTTGCCGTCATCGTTCTCTATTGACAGGCCAAAGTCTATCAACACGTACTGTCCTGTTTCATCGCCAGGGAAGCGCTGGTGGCGCATGATGTTGCCGGGATGGATGTCATTATGGATCACGCGGTATTTTTTCAGCAGGCGCTCCCTTGTCTCATCGTCGTACAGTTTATCGAGCTCTGCGGGAAGGTCATCTTCATTGGGATCGGCCACGAGGTAGATAATATCGTGGTGACACAGAGCCAATGCACAACTGATGTCGCGGGCCATGGCCAGTACGTCGTGGAATTTTATGAACATGTGCTTAGCCACCAAATCGAAGATCGTTTGTCCATTTATGTAGTCCATCTCGATAAACGGACGGAATTTGCCGTTTCCTGGCTTGCTGACGATTCCGTAGTTGTGCAAACGCACGATATTGGCAAAGTTGTTGATACCCAGCCGTTCAAGACGCTCACATTCCTGCTGCCATTTGACCCAATCTCTCGCTTGTTTTGAAGGAAGAGCACGTAACTTCTTCACGGCTCGCAGCGGATGAATAAGAGCATCGGGCGATATTACGCGCACAAGATTCACAAGTACATAGTTGCTGCCGGTGCCCAATTCGTCTACTGTGTCGTATCTGTCTGAAAAGTCGCTGAGTTCAATGTAAGGCATAGATGTGAGGATTGAGATATGAGAATTAGAGTGTTCGCAGTGGTTATGGCGCAAAGCTGTTGACGGCGCGGGCCACCTCTCGGGCTTGGTGGGGGGTGATGGCGCTGTTGATGGGCAGGCTCAGGCATGTGGCGGCAATCTCGTCGGCCACGGGCAGATGCAGGTGGGCAAACTGCGCATAGCAAGGCTGGCGATGCGGGGGCAGCGGGTAGTTGATGTCGGTGCCTATGCCCAAGGCGGAGAGGTGCTCGCGGAGAGCGTCGCGGCGGGGCGTGCGCACCACGTACTGGTGCCACACCTGCCCGTCGGGCTCCTCGCGCTGGGGCTTGACTACGGCGGGATTCTGAATCTCGGCGTCATATATAGCGGCAATCTCGCGGCGCCGGGCGGTCTCCGCATCCAGGCCCGGCAACTTAGCTGTGAGCACAGCGGCCTGCACAGGATCGAGTCGGCAGTTATAGCCGGCGTAGATATTATGGTATCGGCGGTCGCTGCCGTAGTTGGCCAGGGCGCGGGCCGTGGTGGCCAGCGCGGCGTCGGCCGTGGTGATCGCGCCGGCATCGCCGAGGGCGCCGATGTTCTTTGTGGGGTAGAAGCTGAAGGCGGCCGCGTGGCCGAGGCCTCCAGTGTTATTGTGTCCTAACAGCCCGGGAACTGAAGCGCTGGCGCCTATGGCCTGCGCGTTGTCTTCCACTATGATCATGCCCTCTTGGGCCAGGCGAGTAAAGCCTTCGTCCCAACAGGCGCGGCCGTAGAGGTGCACTACCAGCACAGCTCGCGTGCGGGGTGTCATCACTCGCTGCACGTCGGCCGAGGTGAGGTTCATTGTCTTGGGGTCGGGGTCGCAGAACACTGGCATGAGTCCGCAGTCAGTGACCGCTAACACCGAGGCGATGTATGTGTTCGCGGGCACTATCACCTCGTCGCCGGGGGCGAGGCGGCCCATCTGAATGTATGCTTTGAATATAAGGCGCAGGGCGTCGAGGCCGTTGCTCACGCCCACGGCATAGGGCGTGCCAGCCACGGCGGCGAGGGCTTTCTCCAGGCTCTCCACCTCTGGCCCTCCCACATACCTCCCAGAGCGGGCCACGCGCAGCAGCGCCTGCTCGATGGCTGGCATTGCGGGGGCGTTGACGGCCGCGAGGTCAAGGAACGGCACGGCCGCGCCGCGCTTGGGAGCCGTTAGCTCTAAAAAACGGGAATATTCGCGCACATAGTCGCTCTCGGCAAAGGGTTCTGACGTGAGCACCAGGCAAATAGAGCCGGAGGAGAAGTCGCGGAGTTCGCGCCAAATGCCTGCGGGGATGTAAAGACCCTGGTCGGGGCGGGAGAGGGTGACCTCGCGGCGCGTCTTGCCATCGTCGACAACCACGGTGAAGCTGCCGCAGGCGGCCACGATCAGCTGCTGATCCTCGAAATGGGAATGTCCGCCTCGCTCGGCGCGCGAAGGGACGTCGAAGAGGTAGAACACGCGCTTCACACGGAATGGCACCTCCTTTCCTGGCTCCGTTACGGTTCCGGCCTCGGTAGCGCGGGTGGGGAGCTGGAGCACACGGCAAGCGTCCACGCTTGAGTCGCCGTGCGGGTCATGCGAGGGGCTGTGGTCGGGGCGCTCCTCGTCAGCGACGCTGCCGGCGGGGTCTTGCTCCAAAAGCAGGGCCACGGCGTTGGTGCTGGCCATGTCGATTAGCACGCTCTGCCCTTCGGCAGCGCTGACGGCGTGGCAGCTGCGTCGCAGCTCTGTGGCTTCCCCGGCCACCGCGGCGCGGAAGCTGCCGCTCAGAGCCACAGCCAAGGCAGGCCCCTGCGCGGCCGCGCTGGGCGTCTCGGCATATGGCATGTCGTAGAGCCACGAGCAGCGCGCTATTGGCAGCGGCAACGCGGCCCCTTGCTGTATGAAAGCGAGGTTGCCGCGCGGGTCGGTGATGACGGGGAGAGTGATCAATGGGCAGACGGTGGTGGTAGCGCGGCAGGGAGTGGAGGCCACGTGGGTGGCCGTTGCCCCGCCGGGCTGTGGATGTTATTGGATTTCGCCTTTGGCCAGACGAGCGAGGTATTGGCCATAGTCGTTCTTAATCATGGGCTGGGCGAGCCGCAGCAGGCGGTCGGCGTCGATGAATCCGCGGCGGAAAGCCACCTCCTCGATTGCTGCCACTTTCATACCCTGGCGCTTCTGAATGGCCTCGATGAAGGCCGAGGCCTCCATCAGCGAGTCGATAGTGCCCGTGTCAAGCCAAGCGAATCCGCGGCCGAAGCATTGCACCATCAGTCGGCCCTCGCGCATGTACATCTCATTGAGGGTTGTGATCTCCAGCTCGCCGCGCGCGCTGGGCTTCACCTCGGGGGCCATGCGCACCACATCATTCGGGTAGAAGTACAGACCCACCACGGCTTTGTCGCTCTTGGGGTGGGCAGGCTTCTCCTCGAGGCTGATGGCTCGGCCCTCGGCGTCGAGCTCCACCACGCCGTAGCGCTGCGGGTCGGGCACGGGGTAGCCGAAAACGGTGGCGAGGCCGCGGCGAGCGCCCTCAACGGCGCGGAGCATCATGCCGGTGAAGCCCTGGCCGTAGAAGATATTGTCGCCGAGCACCATGCACACATCATCGGTGCCGATGAAGTCGCGGCCTATGATGAAGGCCTGAGCGAGTCCGTCGGGGCTGGGCTGCTCGGCGTAGCTGATGGCCAGGCCGAGCTCTGCGCCGTCGCCTAACAGGCGCTGGAAGCCGGGCAGGTCGGTGGGCGTGGAGATGACGAGGATCTCGCGGATGCCGGCCAGCATCAGCACGGAGAGGGGATAGTAGATCATCGGCTTGTCAAACACCGGCACCAACTGCTTGGAGATGGCGCGGGTGATAGGATACAAGCGCGTGCCGGAGCCGCCGGCCAGGATTATGCCTTTCATCGCTGTGAGGTTTTATGTTGGGGGCAGGCGCGGGGCGATCAGCGGTCGCCGTACATCTGCTCGTAATATTTCTGGTAGTCGCCGCTGGTCACGCTCTCCACCCACTCGGGGTTGTCGAGGTACCATTTCACCGTCAGGCGTATGCCCTGTGGGAATGCCGTCTCGGGCGTCCAGCCCAGCTCGCGGGCAATCTTGGCGGGGTCGATGGCATAGCGCATGTCGTGGCCGGGGCGGTCGGTGACGTAGCGTATCAGGTCGGTGTGCTCGGGTGTGCCGGTGTATTCGGCCATGAGCTGGAGCACCTGCTTGACGATGTCGATGTTCTGCATCTCGTTGAAGCCGCCGATGTTGTACACCTGGCCCACGCGGCCGTGGCGGAGCACCAGGTCGATGGCGCGGCAGTGGTCGCGGACATAGAGCCAGTCGCGCACGTTGATGCCCTTGCCGTATACGGGCAGCTCTTTGCCCTCTTGTATATTCTTGATCAGCAGAGGGATGAGCTTTTCGGGGAAGTGGTAGGGGCCGTAGTTGTTGCTGCAGCGAGTGATGTTCACGGGCAGGCCGTAGGTGTCATGGTAAGCCATCACCAGCATGTCGGCAGCGGCTTTGGAGGCGCTGTAGGGCGAGTGGGGGCAGATGGGGGTCTCCTCGGTGAAGAATCCCTCGCCGTAGACGGTGATATGGTCGCGGCCGGGGGTCACGGCCTTGATGTCGTCGGGCAACTCAAGGCTCACGGCAGCCTCGCCGCGGCTGAGTGATCCGTAGACCTCATCGGTGCTTATCTGCAGGTATTTGTGATCGCCGGGGTTGGGCATCCAATGGCGGCGAGCGCTGTCGAGCAGCGTCTGCGTGCCCAGCACGTTGGTCTCGAGGAAGAGACGGGGGTTGGTGATGGAGCGGTCCACATGGCTCTCGGCGGCGAAGTTCACGATATAGTCGGGGTCGTGCTCGTCGAGCAGGCTGTCAACGAGGGCCTGGTCGCCGATGGCGCCTTTGACGAAGGTGACGTTGTCGCGCTCGATTTCGTCTTTGATAGTCAGCAGGTTACCGGCATAGGTGAGGGCGTCAAGCACGATGATGCGCACGTCGTTGTCGTATTTCTCCAGGAGGTATTTCACGAAGTTAGAGCCGATGAAACCGGCGCCTCCCGTCACAAGATACTTTTTCATAAGCGGGGTTTGAAATTTCGGCCGTAAAGGTACGAAAAAATTCCTACATGGCAAAATCCATGCGCCGCGGCGTGCTCCGCATGTGCGCGCATTTGGTCGGGCGGGAAATTTTGCGTAATTTCGCAAAGTTTTTCCCCGATTCCCCCTCCGTGCCTCCTACCCCTATGCCGTCACTGCTGTCATCTAAAGTCTTATTAGTCGCCGCTTTGGTATGCGCCGCGTCCGCGAGCGCCCAGGAGGCCACCGACAGCATCGAGCTGCGCGAGATCGAGGTCAAGGGCGTGGCCCCGCGAGCCGAGGTCATACCTGCCCAGCGCCTGCGGGGCGAGCAGCTGCAGCAGCTCTCAAGCCTGTCTATTGCCGACGCCATGCGCTATTTCTCCGGCGTGCAGGTCAAGGACTACGGCGGCGTGGGCGGAATCAAGACCGTCAATGTGCGCTCAATGGGCACAAACCACACTGGCGTGGTATACGACGGCGTGGCGCTGGGCAATGCGCAGAACGGCCAGATTGACCTCGGCCAGTTCTCGCTATCCAACGTCGAGGAAATAGCACTGCACAACGGCCAGAAGAGCGAGATCCTGCAACCGGCGCGCGATTTCGGCAACGCCGGCAGTGTATACATCCGCACGCGCCGCCCCGTCTTCACCCCCGGCCGCGACTGGAACCTGCGGGCGCAGATGCGCGCCGGATCTTTCGGCGTGGCCAACCCGTCGCTGGTCTACGAGCGGCGCCTGTCGGGCAGCCTGCACGCTTCGCTCGCCGCAGAATTCCTCTCTGCCACAGGTCGTTACCGTTTCCGCTACCGCCGTGTCACCCCCGCCGGCGATGTGGCTTACGACACCACGGCCACGCGCCAGAACGGCGACGTGCTGGCCACCCGCGCCGAGCTGAACCTCCACGGCTACCTCAACGCCGGCCATTGGACCGCAAAGGTCTACAACTACTGGAGCGAGCGCGGCATCCCGGGCGCTATCGTCAGCAACGTGTGGCGCCGCGGCGAGCGGTTGTGGGACTGCAACACCTTCGCCCAGGCCTCACTCACCCGCGCCTGGGGACGATACACACTGCTGGCCAACGCGAAATACGCCTATTATCGCACTCGCTACCGCAACGACGACGAGCGCATGCTCCGAGTCGACAACCTCTACCGCCAGCAGGAGGCCTACATCTCCACGGCTCACCAGGTGGAGCTGCTGCCGGGCTGGCGCGCCTCGGCCTCGGTCGATGCGCAATGGAACACCATGACGGCCTCGCTCACGGGCTTCTCTCGCCCCACGCGCTTCACAACCCTGGGCAGCGCCGCCACTTCGTTGGTCTACAAGCGATTGGCCGCGCAGGGCGCCATACTCTATACTCATATCAACGACCGCACGGCCTCGTCATCTCATGCCGTGCGCCGCTGGGCAGTGACGCCTTCGGTCTACGCCTCCCTGCGCCTGACGCGCTCCAGGGCCCTCTCGCTGCGCGCTTTTTACAAGCAGAGCTACCGCATGCCCACATTCAACGACCTATATTACACCGACTTGGGCAACGCCTCGCTGCGCCCGGAGCGCGCCTCGCAGCTCAACGCCGGCCTGGTGTTCACCCCCGAGGTCAGCGGCCCGCTGCTGATGGCTGCCGAGGTCAGCGCCGACGGGTATTATAATAAGGTGACCGACAAAATCGTGGCCTACCCCAAGGGGCAACAGTTCCGCTGGACCATGCTAAACCTGGGCAAGGTGGACATCCGCGGCATCGACCTCGCCGCAAGCGCCAACCTCCGCCCGCTGTGCCGCCTCGAAGGCTCGGCCCGCGATCTGGAGCTCACCTTGCGCGCGCAGTACACCTTTCAGCGAGCCATCGATGTGACATCCCCCTCCGACTCCTACTATCGCCACCAGATTCCCTACATTCCCCGCCACAGCGGCTCGGCCATCGTGCAGGCCGCCTGGCACGGTTTCTCGCTGTGCTACAGCTTTATATACGTCGGCGAGCGGTATAATCAACAGGAGAATATCCTATATAATTATACGCAGCCCTGGTACACTTCCGACCTCTCTTTGGCCAAAGACCTGCGCCTGGGCGCGACCCGCCTCCGCCTGCAGGCCGAGGTCAACAATCTCTTCAACCAGAGCTACGACGTAATCATCAACTACCCCATGCCGGGGCGCAATTTCCGCTTTACAGTCAACTTCGAAATATGACCTTCCCTCGCCTCTTCCTTCTTCTCATAATCGCTTTTCTCTTAGGCTCTTGCCGCGGCGACGAGCTGGTGGTGCCTTCCCAGAGCCAAAGCATACCCGAGGCCGCCGGTCCTTCCGGCCCGCTGCGCGGTTTCTACCTGCTCAACGAGGGCAACATGGGCTCAAACAAGTCTACGCTCGACTTCCTCGACTACCGCACCGGCACATACATTCGCAACCTCTACGCCGAGCGCAACCCGCACGCGGTGATGGAGCTGGGCGACGTGGGCAACGACCTCGCCGTCTACGGCTCCCGCCTCTATGCGGTGATCAACTGCAGCCACAAAGTCGAGGTGCTTGACGCCGCCTCTGCCCTCAGCCTGGGCCATGTCGACATACCCAACTGCCGCTCCCTGGCCTTCGACGGCCCCTACGCCTACGTCAGCTCATACGTGGGTCCCGTGGGCGTCGATCCCAACTCGCCCCGCGGCATGGTGGCCCGCATCGACACCGCCACTCTCGCCGTCACTGCCACCGTCACCGTAGGCTACCAGCCCGAGGAGATAGCCATCCGCGACGGCATGCTCTACGTGGCCAACTCGGGCGGTTACCGCGCGCCGAACTACGACCGCACCGTCTCTGTGGTGCGCCTGGCCGACATGACAGTGGTCGACGAAATCGACGTGGCCCCTAACCTGCGCTGCTGCCGCTTCGACCACAACGGCCGCCTGTGGGTCAGCTCCCGCGGCGACTATGCCGCCACGCCATCAAGCATCCACGTACTCGCCCCCGGGCCCGACGGCCGCTACCGCCCGCTCCAGGCCTTCGACGTGCCGTGCCAGAACATGGCCATCCACGGCTCTAACCTATATTATATTGCTGGTCCCGACCCCGACGCGCGCCGCGAGCGAGCCGTCTATGGCGTGATTGACGTCGACATGCTCTCTCCCACGGGTCTGTCGTTCATCGACGACGGCACCGAGACCTCCATCACTATGCCCTACGGCCTTGACGTGAACCCCGCCACGGGCGAGATTCTCATCACCGATGCCCGCAACTACGTCAGCTCCGGCTCCGTGCGCTGCTACAGCCCCGAAGGCAAACTCCTTTGGGAAGCCCGCACCGGCGACATCCCCGCCCACATCGCCTTCGTAAAGCGATAACCACCTGGAATCCAACAAATTGTAGGGTCGCTACCTGTGGCGACCGCTGCAATGGTATAATCGCGACCGCAAGAACTACCGCAATGGATACTGCCCTCACGTCGGCTGCACCGTGGTACAGCCCTACGTGAGTACGTTATCCATTGCGGGTGTTATCGCGGCCGAACAGACCGTTCGGCCACAATTCGATTCTTGTCGTTTGTGTTTTCGCGGCCGCATCGAACATGCGGCCCTACTATTCGGGGAATTAGCGGGTGGTTTCCTGAACATTTTCGCGGGTGTCATCGCGGCCGAAACGAGCTTTCGGCCCTACAATATGGGGAAACATTTCGTTCTCTTGGGACCTAAAAAAAGCTGGCGCCGCGGGGCGCCAGCTTATGAATCGTTGTATTAGTGTGGTGATTACTCGGCGGGGTCGAGGATCACGGTCTGCATGTTGTGCTGCATCAGGAGCTGCTGCATGAATTTCTGCAGGTCCTCGGTGGTGATGGAGCTGATGACATCGGCTGCGCCGGTGAAGGTGTCAACGCCGTTGAGGGTAGCACCGCTCATGGCGCTAATCCATGCGTCGTTGTCCTCGGCATCCTCGGCGGCAGACTTCACCATGAACTCCTTGATGGGGTTAAGCTCGTCGTCGGCGATGTTCTGGGCCATATCCTGGAGCATCTTGTTGATCTCCTCGAGCACCTCGGCCTTCATCTCAGGCTTCATGGGGAAGGGAATCTGGATGAGGGTGTTGAGAGCGTCGGTGCGGTTCATGCGCGAGCCAGCGCCGATGGAGTAGACAGCACCCATCTCCTCGCGGATCTTCTTGAGCAGGCGGTTGGAGAGCACCTGGCCGGCCATGGAAGCGATCTGGCGGTTGGCGGGAGTGTAAGGCATGTCGCCGGTGACTATGATAGCGCACCAGGTCTGGGGGGTCTCCATCTTAGTGGTGGCCTCGGTGAGCTTAGTGCCGGGGGTGATCTCGCGGTCGGCGTTGTGAGTGTAAGACTTCACAGCGGTTGCGGTGTTGGCGGGGAGGGTGGCGATGTACTGCTCGAGCAGGGGCTTGAGAGTGTCGAGGTCGATGTCGCCGACGAAGAAGAAGGTATAGTCGGCAGCGTTGGCGGTGGCACCGTGGATGATGTTGAGCACGTCCTCACGCTTTGCGGCGCGGATATCCTCGGGGGTGATGGCGTGGCCGGCGGGGCTCTTCATCAGGGCCTTGGAGAGCTCTTTCTGGAACACGTACTGGGGGTTGCTCTCCTGGTTGGCGAGCACGCCGGCGTAGGTGTTCTGAGTGGTGGCGAAGTCGTCTTCGGTGATCTGGTAGTCAACGAAGGTCATGTAGATGAGCTCCATGAGGGTGGGCAGATCCTTGACGGTGGTGGTGCCTTCGATGTCGCGATAGTAGTCGTCGATGCTCACGTTCACGTTGGCCTGCTTGCCCTGGAGGTACTTCTTCATGTCGGTGCTGGAGTAAGTGCCGAGGCCGGAGCTCTGCATGGCCAGGGGCATGAACTTGAGGTTGACGGCCTGGTCGTCGCTCACGGTGGAGGAGCCGCCCAGAGCTATGGCGTCAAACTTGATCTCGTTGGTTTTGAACTTGGTGGGCTTCACCAGCACGGTGACGCCGTTGCTGAGGGTCAGCTCGGTGGCATCCCACTGGGCGTTGTGCTTCTCGGCCACGATCTTGCCGGGAGCGGGGAGCTCGGGGATGAGGGGCTCGGACTTCATCTCGTCTTTGTAGGGCTCGATGTCCTCGGCGTCAACCTTGGCGATGACGGCGGCGATTTCCTCCTCGGTGGGCACCTTGAAGGTGTCGTTCTGGGGGGCGAGCACCATCATCACGCGGTTATCCTCGGTGATGAGCTGGGGCAGGAGGCTGTTGATGGCCTCCACGGGCACGAGCTGGGCGAACTGCTGCATCATCTGATACTCATCCTCGATCGAGGGGATGGGCTCGTTGTCGATGAAGTGGCGCACGTACTCGTTGACGTAGGAGCCGCTCTGGCGGGTGTCGCGGCCGTTGTAGGCCTTCTCCAGGCGGGAGAGATACTCGGCGCGGGCGCGCTCGTACTCACCGATGGTGAATCCGCCGCGGGCGGCACGCAGCAGCTCGCGATATACAGACTCGATCACGGGGTCGAGGTCATTGCCCTTGGCCACGCCGGTGATGGTGAAGGCGTCTTTGGTCTTGGAGATGAAGAAGTCGTCGTAGTCAGCGGAAGCGCCGGCAAAGGGTGCGTCGGGCTTCTGGCCGAGGTCGTCGAGGCGCTGGTTGAGCATGGTGCCCACCATGTCGGTGAGGTATTTGACGATGAGGTAGTCGGCGTTGCCCTTCATCTCATCGGGGAAGGCGTCGGTCTTGAACATCATCATGAACATGCCCACGGTCTGCTCGGGGTCAGAGCCGATGGCGTAGATGGTGCCCTCGTTGTCGCCCACGGGGTAGTACACGCGCTCTTTGGCGTTCTCGGGCATCTCGATGTCGGCGAAGATTTCTTTGATTTTGCCCTCGATGTAGTCGGGGTCGATGTCACCCACGACGATGATGCCTTGCTGGTCGGGGCGGTACCATGTCTCATAGTAGTCGCGCAGGGCCTGGGGAGGGAAGTTGTCGACGACCTCCATGGTGCCGATGGGCAGGCGATAGCCGTAGTGGGGCTGGTCGGGATAGATCAGGGGGAGCAGCTTCTCGTAGAGGCGCATGGTGCCTACGTTGCTGCGGCGCCACTCCTGGTGGATCACGCCGCGCTCCTTGTCGATCTCCTCGGGGTCGAGGGTGAGGTCGTTGGCCCAGTCGTGGAGGATGAGCAGGCAGCTGTCCTGCACGCTCTTGCGGGCGGTGGGCACGTTGGCGATGTTGTATACGGTCTCGTCGATCGAGGTGTATGCGTTAAGGTTCTGGCCGAACTTCACGCCCACGCTCTCGAGCCAATCGATCAGAGAGTTGCCGGGGAAGTTCTTGGTGCCGTTGAAGCACATGTGCTCCAGGAAGTGAGCCAGACCGCGCTGGTTGTCCTCCTCGAGTGCGGAGCCCACCTTCTGCGCGATGTAGAAGTCAGCCTGGCCCTTGGGCAGGTTGTTGTGGCGGATGTAGTAGGTGAGTCCGTTGTCGAGCTTGCCGATGCGCACGGCCGAGTCGACGGGGATGGGGGGCATCTGCTGGGCCTGGGCGCTGAAGGACGCCAGCGCGGCGGCGAGGAGCAGCAGCATGCGAGTGAAAAATTTCTTCATTATTATGCTGATTGGTTGGTTATGTTTCTTCTTGTTAGACGTAAGAATTGCCTAAAGAATTACGGGCCGAATGTTAAATATTGCTAACGATTGAAGCTGTGTCGCGGGCGATCATCAGCTCCTCGTCGGTGGGGACGACCACCACGGCCACTTTCGAGGCGGGGGTGGAGATCACGGTCTCGGTGCCGCGGGTGGCTGCGTTGACCTCTGCGTCGATTTCCACGCCCATGAAGGCCAGGGGCTCGCACACCTTGGCGCGCAGGCCGGTCTGGTTCTCGCCCACGCCGCCGGTGAAGACGATGATGTCCACGCCGCCCATCTCGGCAGCGTAAGCGCCTATGTACTTGGTGATTCGCAGCTCATACATATCAAGAGCCAGATTGGCGCGCGAGTCGCCGTCCTTGACGGCCTGCTCGATCTCGCGCATGTCGCTGGAGACCTCGCTCACGCCCAGCACGCCGCTGCGCTTATTGATGATGTTCTGGAGCTGGTCGGCGGTGAGGTGGTGCTTCTTCATCAGATAGACGAGGGCGCCGGGATCCACGTCGCCGCTGCGGGTACCCATCATCAGTCCCTCGGTGGGGGTGAGGCCCATGGAGGTGTCGATGCTCTTGCCATGGTCGACTGCCGTGATGGAGCCGCCGTTGCCCACGTGGCAGGTGATGATGCGCTGGGTGGTGATGTCGCGGCCGAGGATCTCGCACACTCGCTGGCTCACGTAGCGGTGGCTGGTGCCGTGGAATCCGTAGCGGCGCACGCCGTCTTCCTTATAATATTCATAGGGGAGGGCGTACATGTATGCCTTGGCGGGCATAGTCTGGTGGAATGCGGTGTCGAACACGCCCACCTGGGGCACGCCGGGCAGCACGGCCTCTATGGCGCGGATGCCGGTGATGTTGGCGGGGTTGTGCAGCGGGGCCAGGTCGTAGCAGGCCTCCACCTGCTCGATCACCTCGGGGGTGATGAGCACGCTCTTGTTGAATTTCTCTGCGCCGTGCACCACACGGTGGCCTACGGCGTCGATCTCCTTGAGCGAGGAGATGCAGCCGTGGTCGGCCGAGGTGAGCACATCAAGCACGGCCTTGACGGCGCCTTTATGGTCGATGTGGCCGAGCTCGAGGATTTCCTTCTTGCCGTCGGGGGTCTTGAATTTGAGGAATCCGTCGGGGAGACCGATTTTCTCCACGCCGCCCTCGGCGAGGGTGGCCTCGGTGGCGGTGTCGATGAGTTTGTATTTCACGCTGCTGCTGCCGCAGTTGAGCACAAGGATTTTCATATCGGATTGTGGTTTAATGCGTTAGAATTATTCCGCAGCCGCGGCTTCGTCGGCATGGAGACCGATGGCCTGGTTGCAGGTGATGATGATGGTCTTGTATATATCCTCGGGGAAGCATCCGCGCGAGAGGTCGTTGACCGGAGCTGCCAGACCCTGGAGCACGGGACCCACGGCCTCGACTCCGCCCAGGCGCTGCACGAGCTTATAGGCGATGTTGCCCACCTCGAGCGAGGGGAAGACGAGCACGTTTGCGCGGCCGTTGAGGCTGGAAGCGGGGGCTTTGATGTTGGCCACGGAGGGCACGATGGCGGCGTCGGTCTGCAGCTCGCCGTCGATGATGAGGTCGGGGGCAGCGGCGCGGGCTATCTCCAGGGCTTTGATCACCTTGTCGACGCGCTCGCCCTTGGCCGAGCCTTTGGTGGAGTACGACAGCATGGCCACGCGGGGCTTGATGCCGGCGATGTCGCGGGCGGTGCGGGCCGATGCGATGGCGATCTGCGCAAGCTCTTCGGCCGTGGGGTCGGGCACCACGGCACAGTCTGCGAAGACGAGCATTCCGTTAGTGCCGAAGTTCAGGCCTTCGGGCAGAAGCATCAGGAAGGCGCCGGATACCACCTTGATGCCGGGCTCTGTCTTGATCACCTGGAAGGCCGCGCGGAGCACGTTGCCCGTCGTGTTGCGGGCGCCGGCCACCTGGCAGTCGGCGTCGCCGTTCTTGATCATCAGGCAGCCAAGATACAGGGGGTTGGCGGTGAGCAGACGGCTCTCCTCCTCGGTCATGCCCTTGGCCTTGCGCAGCTGCAGCAGCAGGGGCGCGTAACGGTCGATGATGGCCTCGTCGGCGGGGTTGACGATCTCGGCGTGGCCTATGTTCGCGAGTTTAAGCTCGGCGGCCATGTTCTTGATTTCGGCGGGGTCGCCAATCAGGATTACGCGGGCCAGACCGTCGGCGATGATACGGTCGGCAGCCGTGAGGGTTCGAGGTTCAGTGCCTTCGGGAAGCACGATGCGCTGAGGGGCCTCCTTGGCGCGTGCTTTGAGACGGTCGAAAAGTTGCATTTTCGTATATGTTAGAATGTTAGTTACAAACGTGAGTGTGCGCTGGGCGCGGCATAGGAACAGGCAAAATTACAAAATTTTCGCGAACCGCGGGCAAAATCGATTCGTAAAAAGTGTAAACGGTGGAGACGATAAAAATCCCGACGATAAAAATCCCATAATCGACATTGCGGCAGGCGCCACAGGCGCCGCCCCTATAAAGGGGATTGGCGGGAAATTGGTAAAAAAGGGTAGTAATTGGTTCCTTTTGGATGGTTTTCGGGGAAATGTTGTATGATTACGGATTTTTTTCGTAAATTCGCGGGATAATAACAATTCTCACCGCCGATTATGGAATTCACTGCTGAGTTTATCGCGCAAGTGGCCGGGGGCACCGTTGATGGCGACCCGAAGGTCACGGTAAGCGATTTCGCGAAGATCGAGGAGGGCCGTCCGGGCGCTATCTCGTTCCTGGCGAATCCGAAGTATACACATTATATATATGACACGCGCTCGAGCATCGTGCTGGTGAGCAATGATTTCGTGCCTCAGGCCCCGGTGAAAGCCACTCTGATTCGCGTGGCCGACCCTTACGCCACTGTGGCGAAGCTGCTTGAGATGGTGGCCGCTGCCACGCAGGCGCACCCCGAGGGCGTGGAGACGCCGAGCTATGTGGCCGAGGGCGTCGAGGTGCCGCAGGGTGCTTACATCGGCGCGTTCGCCTACGTGGGTGCCGGCGCCAAGCTGGGCCGCAACGTGAAGATTTACCCCCAGGCCTATGTGGGCCCCGGCTGCGAGGTTGGCGACGACACGGTGCTATACGCCGGAGTAAAAGTATATGCGGGCTGCAAGATCGGCAGCCGCTGCATCATACACAGCGGAGCCGTGATCGGAGCCGACGGCTTCGGCTTCGCTCCCGACGAGCAGGGCGTGTACCACAAGATCCCGCAGATGGGCATCGTGGAGATCGCCGACGACGTGGAGATTGGCGCCAACACCACGGTGGACCGCGCCGTGATGGGTGCCACCCGCGTGCACAAGGGCGTGAAGCTCGACAACCTGATACAGATAGCCCACAACGTGGAGGTGGGCGAGAACACGGTGATGGCTGCCCAGGTGGGCGTGGCCGGATCGGCCAAAGTTGGCCGCCAGTGCATGCTCGGCGGACAGGTTGGCGTGGCCGGACATATCACCGTGGGCGACGGCGCCCAGCTGGGCGCGCAGTGCGGCGTGCCCAAGAGCGTGCCCGCCGGGGCCAGGATGCTCGGCACCCCGGCTCTGCCCGTGGGCGAGTTCGCCCGCCAGACGGCCCTGCTTAAGCGTCTGGCAGCCCTGATGGACCGCGTGGAGGCCCTCGAAGCCAAAATAAACAGCTGAAAATAATATACTCTCGATTCAACATATGAAACAAACCACCCTGAAACAGGAATTCACCGTGGCAGGCAAAGGCCTGCACACCGGCCTTGAGATAGAGGCGACGTTCTGCCCCGCCCCTGACAACCACGGCTACAAAATCCAGCGCGTGGACCTCCCCGACCAGCCCATCATCGACGCTGTGGCCGAGAACGTGACCGGCTGCAACCGCGGCACCGTCATAGCCAAAGGCGACGTGAGCGTCTCCACCATCGAGCACGCCATGGCGGCCCTCTATGCCCTGGGCATCGACAACTGCCTGATCAAAACCAACGCCCCCGAGCTGCCAATACTCGACGGCAGCGCCATGCCCTACGTGGAGAAAATCCAGGCCGTGGGCATCGAGGAGCAGAAGAGCGATAAGGAGTACTATGTGGTGAAGCAGAAAATCGAGGTCACCGACGAGGCCACGGGCTCGAAGCTGATGGTGCTCCCCGATGACGAATTCTCTGTGGAGGTGAAAATCAACTACGACAGCCCCGTGCTCAACAACCAATATGCCTCGATGGAGCATCTGGGCGAGTTCGCGACCGAAGTGGCGCCTTCGCGCACCTTCGTCTTCGTGCGCGAGATCATGCCCCTGGTGCAGGGCGGCCTGATCAAGGGCGGCGACCTGGACAATGCGATCGTGATCTACGACTCGCCCCTGGCCCAGGCCGAGCTGGACGCTATAGCCGACACCATGGGCGTGAGCCATAAGACGGTGGAGAGCTTCGGATACATCAACGACTTCCCCCTGCACGCCGCTAACGAGCCCGCGCGCCATAAGCTGCTCGACATCATCGGCGACGTGGCCCTCATCGGCCGCCCCCTCAAGGGCAAGATCATAGCTACCCGCCCCGGCCACGCCATCAACGCTAAATTCGCCAAGCAGGTGCGTCGCGAGATCAAGCGCACCGAGGTGCAGGCTCCCGTCTACAACCCCAACGCGGCCCCCATACTGGACAACAATCAGATCCGCGAGTTCCTGCCCCACCGCTACCCCTTCCTGCTCGTTGACAAGATCATCGAAATGGGCGAGAACTACATCGTGGGCGTGAAGAACGTGACCACCAACGAGCCCTTCTTCACCGGCCACTTCCCGCAGGAGCCCGTGATGCCCGGCGTGCTGCAGATCGAGGCCATGGCCCAGACGGGCGGCCTGCTGGTGCTCCACACCGTGGACGAACCCGAGCGCTGGAGCACATACTTCATGAAGATTGACAATGTGAAGTTCCGCCAGAAGGTGGTGCCAGGCGACACGCTGATTTTCCACGTCTCCTTCCTCACCGAGCTGCGCCGCGGCTGCGCCGTGATGAAGGGCCGCGCCTTCGTGGGCGAGAAGCTCGTGTGCGAATGCGAGTTCATGGCGCAGATCATCAAGAACAAGTAATCCCCCATCCCGCGGCTGCGGCCGCGGGATCCTCCCCTCCTCGCCGTGACTAACCAAATCCAAGCATGACATGAAGCATCCATTAGCCTACATACACCCCGACGCCAAGCTCCACCCCACGGTGATTGTCGACCCCTTCGCCACCATCGAGGGCAACGTGGAGATCGGCGAGGGCACGCACATACACAGCCACGCCAGCATCATGAGCGGCGCTCGCATAGGCAAGAACTGCACGATATTCCCCGGAGCCGTGGTGAGCGGTCCGCCGCAGGACCTGAAATTCCGCGGCGAGGAGACCCTGGCCATCATTGGCGACGGCACCACCCTGCGCGAGTGTGTGACCGTGCACCGCGGCACTGCCTCGAAGGGCCAGACCGTGGTGGGCGACAACTGCCTGATCATGGCCTACAGCCACGTGGCGCACGACTGCCGCGTGGGCAACAACGTGGTCATGAGCAACGCCACGCAGCTTGCGGGCGAGGTGGTGGTCGACGACTACGCCGTGGTGGGCGGCGGCACGCTTGTGCACCAGTTCTGCCACCTGGGCGCCCATGTGATGATCCAGGGCGGCGCGCTGATCAACAAGGACATCCCTCCCTACGTCAAGGCCGCCCACGAGCCTATATCCTTCGTGGGCATCAACATCGTGGGCCTGCGCCGCCGCGGATTCAGCGACGAGACCATTGAGCGCATCCAGGACGTTTACCGCGCCCTCTACCTCTCCGGCCTGAACTTCACCGACGCTTGCGCCTACATCGAGCAGAACATCGCTCCGAGCCCCGAGCGCGACGAGATCCTGGAGTTCGTGCGCGAGTCGAAGCGCGGCATCGTGCGCAGCAGCGTCTGATGCGCGACTCCATCTGATTATTATTGACATATTTACATATAAAGTGCCGAAGGGCGGCTCGCCGCTTGCCGACGCATGAGCGGCAAGAGGAAAGTCCGGGCAACACAGAGCGGCGCACTGCGGAAAGCGCAGCTATCGGCAACGGTAGAGCAGCGTGACAGAAAACTACCGCCTCCCCCCTCCACGGGGGAGGTAAGGGTGAAAAGGCGGGGTAAGAGCCCACCGGGTGCCTCAGCGATGGGGCATGCCGCACGTCTTGCGCGTTGCAAGGTCAAGTAAACCGGCGCATATGGGCTGCTCGTCCATTGCCGGCGGGTAGACTGCTAAGATAAATGGCGGGCGGCCGCTCGCGACTCCCCCTATGGGGGAAATTACGGCGGTCACATAACCCGGCTTATAGTCCCTCGGCACTTTTTCTTTTTATATCTCCAACTCTAACTCCCTATCCCCCACAGCTATGGAAGAAACCTGGTGGACATCGCCCCTGGAAGACGAAGAGGGCCGCACCATCATCGTGACCGGCCGCGGCGACGTGCAGAAATTCCGCTCCAACCCGCGCTTCAACATCCGCGTGGAGGTGACCATACCCTACGCCCCCACTCCCGACGGCCTCCCCGGCCCCGACGACGCTGCCATGCTTGAGCAGATCCTCGAGGCCTTCCGCGCCGAGCTCAAGGCCGACCCTGTGGCCGTGCTCACGGGCATATACACCGGCGGCGGGGAGAGGAACATGGTGTTCTACACCCTCTCGACCCACATCTTCAACAAGAAGCTCAACGCCGCGCTGGCATCGCTGCCCGTGCTGCCCCTGCGCATCACCGCCGAAAACGACCCCGACTGGGAGGAATACGACGAGATGCGCGAGCTCTCCTACATCGAGTAGCCCCCCACCTCCGCCTGCCGCTTACCCCGCTGCGGCGATTACCACGTCAGAGGCTTCCGCCCCTGATATTTCGGAATTAGGGGAAAAATCCTTATCTTTGCGTCTATGAAATGCTACCCAGCAAATATTGAACACAAAATAGGCTTCGACACCGTGCGCACCATGGTGGCCGAGCGGTGCTTGAGCGCCATGGGGCGCGACAAATGCGCCGAGATGGCCTTCAGCAGCGACGCTCAGACCGTGCGCCAACGTCTGGAGGCTGTGGCCGAGATGCGCGCCGCTGTGGAGGCCGACGACGGCTTCGCCCTGAGCGCCGTGCACGACATCGCGCCGCTGCTCAGCGGCATCCGCGCCGCCGGCAGCCACATTCCGGAGGCATCGCTGATGGCAGTCCGCTCCACCCTGGCCAGCATCGCCGCCATCGAGAGCTACTTCTCGCGCAAGAGCGCGCAGGGTGCCACCCCATACCCTCGCCTTGACTTCATAGCCAGCCGCATAACGCCCCCGGTGGAGGCCATCCGCGCCATCGACGCCATACTCACCAAGACGGGCGAGATCAAAGACAATGCGTCGCCACAGCTCGCGGTCGTGCGCCAGCAGCTGCGCGCCGCAGCCGGCAGCATCTCCGCGGCCATGCGCAGGGTGATGGCCCGCGCCGTGGCCGACGGCGTGGTGGACGCCGACACGTCGCCCTCGATGCGCGACGGACGCCTGGTGATACCCGTGGCCCCTGCCAACAAGCGCCGCATACCGGGCATCGTGCACGACGAGAGCGCCACGGGCAAGACCATCTTCATCGAGCCGGCCGAGGTGGTGGAAGCCAACAACCGCCTGCGCGAGCTGCAGATCGAGGAGCGTCGCGAGATCCTGCGCGTGCTCATAGCCCTGGCCGACACGCTGCGCCCCGACCTGCCCCAGCTGCTGGACGATGTGGACGTGCTGGCCGACTTCGACTTCATCCACGCCAAGGCGCGCCTGGCAGCAGAGGTGGGCGGCGAGCTGCCGCAGCTCAGCGCCGAGCCTGCCATGGAGTGGTACCACGCCTGCCACCCCGTGCTCCAGCTCTCCCTGCAGCGCCAGGGCAAAGAGATCGTGCCCCTCGACATCACCCTCACCCCTCAGGGCCGCATACTGGTGATTTCCGGCCCCAACGCCGGCGGTAAGTCGGTGACGCTCAAGACCGTGGCCGTGGTGCAGTACATGGCCCAGTGCGGCGTGCTGCCACCGCTGTACAGCAACTCGCTCGTGGGCACCTTCGCCGACATCATGATAGACATCGGCGACGACCAGAGCATAGAGGACGACCTGAGCACCTACTCCTCGCACCTGCGCAACATGAAGCACGTGCTGGCCCACGCGTCGGCGCGCTCGCTGGTGCTCATCGACGAGTTCGGCTCCGGCACCGAGCCCGGCATAGGCGGCGCCATAGCCCAGGCCCTATTGGCCGAATACACTCGCATGGGGCTCTGGGGCGTGATCACCACTCACTTCCGCAACCTCAAGCAGTTCGCCTCCGAGACCCCCGGCCTGCTCAACGGCTCCATGCTCTACGACCGCCAGCAGATGCGTCCGCTCTTCCGCCTGACCATAGGCACGGCGGGCAGCTCCTTCGCCCTTGAGATAGCCCGCAAGACGGGCCTGCCCGAAAGCATCATCCAGGCAGCCAGCGACATAGCGGGCAGCGACTACGTCAACATCGACCGCTACCTGCTCGACATAGCCCGCGACCGCCGCTATTGGGAGAACAAGCGCGCGGCCATACGCCGCCGCGAGAAGGAGATAGAAGACACCCTCGAGCGCTATCAGGCCGAGGCCGAGACCCTGCACCTTAAGCGCCGCGAGATCCTCGACGAGGCCCGCACCCAGGCCCAACGCATGCTCGACCAGAGCAACGCGGCCATTGAGCGCGCTATCAGCGACATACGCAGCGCGCAAGCCGAAAAGGAGCGCACCAAGGAGGCGCGCCGCAAGCTGGAGCAAGAGAAGGCCGACATACAGCGCGAAGCCTCCGCCCACCCCCTGCTGCAGAAGGCCGACCGCAAGAAGCGCAAGCCCAAAGCCGCCCCCGCCCCTGCCCCGGAGCAGGCCCCGCTGGCCGTGGGCGACGTGGTGCAGCTCGACGGCGCCGGCGTGCCAGGCACCATCATGGAGATCAACGGCACCAAGGCCGTGGTGGCCTTCGGCATGCTTAAGACCACCACCCCGCTGGCTCGTCTGCAGCGTTCGCTGAAGAGCGTGAAGAGCGGGGCCGCCAAGCCCTCGATAGTCAACGCCTCCGTCAGCGACTCCTCGCGCGAGCGCCAGATGCGCTTCAGCCCCGAGATCGACCTGCGCGGCATGCGCGTGGACGAGGCCCTGCAGGCCGTGACTTACTATATCGACGACGCCATACAGTTCAACGCCGGCCGCGTGCGCCTCCTCCACGGCACGGGCACGGGCGCTCTGCGCCAGGCCATACGCGAATATCTGCGCACCGTGCCGCAAGTGACCAGCGCCCGCGACGAAGACGTGCGCTTCGGCGGCGCCGGCATCACCGTGGTGGAACTCGAATGATACCCAACGACTTATGAAACAGCTTCGATTTCTAATCTGCGTACTTTTCCTCTCCCTCTGCGCCAATGTGCATGCGGGCGAGCCAACCGTTTACCATGGGATGGTGGATAAGACCATGCCAATTACCCTGACGCTTATCGACCCCCTCGAGTATCCGCCAGCTAAGGTGATACAAGGCAAATATTGCTATGACCACATGGTCGCCGAAAAGAACGCGGACCCGTGCAATTACCTGTATTTCAGCTGCACCGGAATCGACGCAGACCAGGACATAGAGTGGACTGTGACCGACTGCGAGGGCAAGCCCGTGGAAAAGTGGTGCGTGAGCTATAACACCAACACCGGTTACTCCTTCTGGTGGCTCGAAGGCACGATCACCATTCTACAAGGCATAGACAAAGGCAAAAAGCACACCGTGGCTGTTACCCTCGGACAATTATAAACATCCATAATACCCTGAATATGAAACTACTGAAATCTTTCCTCATCGCTGCCGCTTGCATGCTCTGCGGCATGGCTGCCTGGGCCTACGAGCCCGTGACGCTCCATGGCATGGTGGACAACAAATATCCCATCACCGTCGACTTCGCCCAGCCCCTGGACGTGGTTACCTTTGAGCAGGGCCGCTACTGCTACGACAGCGTGCTCAAGAAAAAAGGCAAGTCGGCGTGCAATTACCTCTACTTCGAAGGCCAAGAGAAGAACAACGTGATCAACCTCGTTGTCACCGACTGCAACGACAAGGAGGTGGAGCGCTGGCGCCTGGTGTACAAGAGCACGCCCAACGGCAAGCGCTCATGGCTCGAAGGAACCATCACCATCACCTCCGGCAAAAACAAGGGCAAGAAGCACACCGTCAAGATTGACACAGGCGCGATGTAAATTTCTCATGAACTTTTTCCCGCGCGGGGTGTTCAAATTATACACTACTTAACTATTTATTTTTTGTGAGACTGAGGATAATATCTGCGCTGGCGGCGAGCCTTCTCGCCGCCGCCACAGCGCAGGGAGCCGCGCAGCAGCAGGCGGCAGACAGTGTCTATGGCACTCCGCAATCCGTGGGCTTGGTGCTCAGCGGCGGGGGTGCCAAGGGCATAGCGCACATAGGCGTGATCCAAGCCCTGGAGGACAATGACATTCCCATCGACTACATCACGGGCACATCCATGGGCGCCATCGTGGGCGGCCTCTACGCCTCTGGCTACACGCCCGCGGAGATGATGGAGCTTCTGCTCTCGCAGGACTTCGCCTACTGGAGCACCGGGCAGATCGACCCCAAACTCACCTACTATTTCACCCAGGCCCCCGCGGAGCCCGTGGCCTTGTCGCTTCCTATCAAATCGAAACGCGACTCGATCGAGGCCGCGCGCGCAGCCGTGCCCGCGTCTCTGATATCGCCCCTGCCCATGAGCTTCGCGTTCATGGAGCTGTTCTCGCCCTACACGGCGCAGTGCGAGGGCGACTTCAACCGCCTCTTCGTGCCCTATCGCTGCGTGGCATCCGACGCCGCCGCGAAGCATAAGGTGGTGCTGAAAGGCGGCGACCTGGGCGACGCCATACGCTCGTCGATGAGCTTCCCCATCATCTTCCAGCCCACGCGCGTGGACTCGCTGCTGCTCTACGACGGCGGCATCTACGACAACTTCCCCGTGGATGTGATGACGGCCGACTTCGCCCCCGACATCATGATCGGCGTGGACGTGGCCGCCTCCGACTCCGGGCCCCAGACCTCGCTGATGGACCAGATCGAGAATCTCGTGATCCAGAGCAGCGACTACTCTCTGCCCCCCGCCCTGGGCATAAAGATGAGGATCGACCTCGACGAGTTCGCCCTGCTGGACTTCCCCAAGGCCAAGCAAATCTACCAGATAGGCTACGACAAAGCGATGACGATGATCGACTCCATCAAGGGGCGCGTCACCAGCCGCATCCCGGCCGTGGCCCGCGAGCAGCGTCGCGAGGCTTTCAAGGCCAACACGCCCTATGTGCGCTTTGACTCTGTCTACGTGCACGGCGGCTCGGAGGCCCAGAACGCCTACATCCGCTATATCTTCACCGGCCGCGACCCTGGGGCCGACACCCTGAGCATGGAGCAGGCTCGCACGGCCTTCTACCGCGCCATCTCGCCCGGACGCCTGCGCGACCTGACGCCCCATGCCGCCGGCCGCCCCGACACCACGGGCCTCTTCACCCTCGACCTCCGCGCCTCTGTCAAGGACAATCTGCGCGTGGGCTTCGGCGGCTACGTCACATCGTCGGCCGCCAGCTATCTCTACCTCTCCGCCGGCTATTCGCGCATGAGCTTCAGCTCGCTGGGGGCCAGCGTGGGCGCATGGGTGGGCCAGTCGTACATGGGCGCTCGGCTCACGGGCACGCTCTATCTTCGCACCTCCACGCCCTCGGCCCTGGAGGCCGAAGCCGTGGCCTTCCGCCATAAGTACTACAACGACGACATCCTCTTCTTCGACGACGCTCTGCCCAGCTCGGTGATCGATCACGAATACTACGGGCGTCTGAAATGGGCCGTGGCCATAGGCAGCCGCGGCAAGCTCGACATCGGCGCTGGCGCGGGCCACATCAACGACTCCTACTACGCCCTCACGCTGGGCTCTGAGAGCATCAAGGACACCAAGCGCGACCACAACCGCCTGACCCTCGGCCAGCTCTACGCCCGCTATACCGAGGGCGATCTGGACAACCTCAACTTCCCCACCCGCGGCCACAGCGTGGACGTCTGCGCCATGGCCGTGACCGGACGCCTGCGCGAGGAGTACGGCAGCATGCCCGGCGCCTACTGGAGCGGTTCGCGCTCGTGGGTGCAGCTTGCGGCCACCACGCGCAGCTATATCTCCCCCTCGCGGCATTTCTCGCTGGGTCTGGAGAGCGACGCGCTGCTGTCCACGCGCAAGCTCATGCCCGGCTATAACGCATCGCTGATTGCGGCGCCGGCGTTCATGCCCACGCCCTCGGCCCACCATTATTATAACCCCGCCTTCCAGGCCAACTCCTATCTGGCCGGCGGCGTGGTGCCCATCTACAAGCACAGCTCCTCGCTCTCGGCTCGCCTGAGCCTCTTCGGCTTCCTGCCCCTGCGCAAGATCCTGAACGACGGCACGGGCCGCGCCGCCTATAGCCGCCATTGGTTGGCCAACCCGGAATTCTTCGGCGAGGCGGCGGTGTGCTACACCTTCCCCTTCGCCACGCTCACCGCGTACTGCAACTACGCGTCGTCGCCCGCCCGCAACTGGAACTGCGGCGTGAGCTTCGGCCTCTATCTCCTCGCTCCCAAATTCTTACGTTAATCCCACATATATAATATGAATAAAGCTATCCTGATGGGCAACGCGGGCAAAGACCCCGAGATCCGCTACATTGGCTCGCGGCCCGTGGCCACATTCACCCTCGCCACCAACGAGCGTCCGCGCCGCGCGCCAGACGGCACAGAGATACCGGAGCGAACCGAGTGGCACAACATCGTGATGTACGACGGCCAAGCTGAATTCGCCGAGAAATACATACGCAAAGGCACGCGCCTGCTCATCGAGGGCAAGATTCGTTATCGCGTGTGGGAAGACCGCAACACCATAAAGCACTTCGTAACAGAGATTTACGTTGACAACTTCGAACTCCTGAAATAAGCCCCAGTATGCAAGACTATATTTACGGCATCCGCGCCGTGGTGGAGGCCATAGAGGCCGGCAAAGACATAGATAAGATCCTGATTAAGAAAGACCTGCAAGGCGACCTTGTGGGCGACCTGCTGGCCCGCGCCCGCCGCCGCCACCTGCTGGTGATGCGCGTGCCCGCGGAGAAGATCAACCGCATAACGCGCGCCAACCATCAGGGCGTCGTGGCCATCCTATCGTCCGTGAGCTATAGCCGCGTGGGCGAGCTGGTGCCTCGCCTCTACGAGGAGGGCGTGCTGCCGCTGGTGGTGGTGCTCGACGGCATCACCGACGTGCGCAATTTCGGCGCCATAGCCCGCACAGCCGAGTGCGCCGGCGCCAACGCGCTAGTCATCCCCGAGCGCGGCAGCGTCAGCGCCGGGCCCGACGCGATGAAGACCTCGGCCGGCGCCCTCAACTATATCACCGTGTGCCGCGAGCGCAACCTTGCCGCCGGCGTGCAGTATCTCAAGAACAACGGCTACCTCATCGTGGCCGTGACCGAGAAGGCATCGGTCAACTACACGCTCTGCGACCTCACCGTGCCCGTTGCCCTGGTGATGGGCGCCGAGGACACGGGCATATCGCCCGAGATTCTGGAGCTTTGCGACGCCCGCGTGTCGATACCCATGTTCGGCAACATCGGCTCGCTCAACGTCTCTGTGGCCGCCGGCGTGATTCTCTACGAGGCTGTGCGCCAGCGCCTGAACGCAGACATGGAGGTAATCTGATGTCCTGCGCAGATATGAAAATCATGCTCGCCTCCGGTTCGCCGCGCCGCCGCGAGCTGTTGGCGCTGATTGAGCCGGAGTTTGAGATAGCCCCGGCTGTGGAGGTGGACGAGACGTACCCCGACACGCTGCCGGCGCATGACGTGCCCCTGTACCTGTCGCAGCTCAAAGCCCAGGCCTACAGGCCGCTGCTGAAGCCCGACATGGTGATCATCACCGCCGACACCGTTGTAATCAACCGCGGGGCCATCCTCGGCAAGCCCCACACCGAAGAGGAGGCGCGCCAGATGCTGCGCAGCCTCAGCGACCACACCCACACTGTGGTGACGGGCGTGACGCTGATGAGCGAGGCGGGCATGGAGTCGTTCGCCGAGACCACGGAGGTGACCTTCGCTCCCCTCTCCGAGGCCGAGATCGACCACTATGTGAACGTCTACCGCCCCCTGGACAAAGCCGGCGCCTACGGCATACAGGAGTGGATAGGCTGCATAGGCATCACAGGCATCCGCGGGTGCTTCTACAACGTCATGGGCCTGCCCCTGCGCCAGCTCTACACCCATCTGCAAAGGTTTTTGAAAAGTTAAGAAACCTGTTAAAGAACGATAAAACGCCCTGCAAGAAATAAACCATTTCTTGCGGGGCTTGTCTTTAAGAATGTACGACAATTAATTATATTAGCTTTAAAAACACTAAAACAGAGATTAAAATGAGAAAGATTTTCATTTCCCTCGCCGTAGCGGCCTTCGCAGCCACCGGCATCAGCGCCGCCGCCCAGGATGCCGCGGCTCCCGCAGCCCGCGGCCCTCAGCAGAGCGATAAAATGCACCGCGCCTCTACTCCCCGCGAGTATGCCTTCGAGGGCATCCTCCTGAGCCTGGACCAGCAGGCCAAGATCGACGCCATCAATGCCGAGTTCGACGCAAAGTGCGCCAAAGACAGCATCAAATGCACCAAGGCCGAGGCCCAGTGCGTGAAAGATAACTGCACCAAGGAAAAATGCGTGAAAGAGAACTGCACCGTGGAGAACTGCAAGGTTGACTCCTGCGTGGTCAAAGGCCCCAAAGGCAAAGGCCACCGCGACGGCCATAAGCGCGGTCCCCGCGGCCAGGTGCGCGCGCCCTTCAACCCCGAATATATAGCTAAGGTGAAAGAGGTGCTAACCCCCGAGCAGTATACCACCTTCCTCGAGAACCTGGTGAACATGCCTTCTCGTATCAAGAGCGACGCCGCCAAGGATGGCCGCAAGGTGTCCCGCGAGGCTCGCGCCGAAGGCCGCAAGGCTAAGTGCGACGGCGACAAGGCCAAGTGCAAAGCCCGCCAGGCAGCCTCCGACGTCAAGGACGGCGCCAAAAAGGTAGGCGCCGAGGCCAAAAAGGACGCTAAAAAGGCAGCCAAAGCTGCTCAGAAAGAGGCTAAGAAAGCCGCTGCTGCAGCCAAGAAAGAGGCCAAGAAAGTAGAGGAAGCCGTGAAATAATCACACTAAGTCCCTAAAACCCACCAGCGGGGCGCGAAAAAAAAATCGCGCCCCGCAATCTTTTTGGAGGCGATTTGGGTGAAAAAAAGCACAAAATCGCGAGAAAACTTGCGCGGCCCGAAAAAAAATCCTACCTTTGCACCGCAAAACGTAAGGCCCAACCGGGCCATAGCGCAGAGCACAATACAAAACCATATTATTCAACTCCTTAATGGCAACAAAAATCAGATTACAACGCCACGGTCGCAAGAACTACGCGTTTTATCCTATTGTTATCGCCGATAGCAGGGCACCACGAGATGGTAGATTCATTGAAAGGATAGGTTCCTATAATCCGAACACTAATCCTGCTACAATTACTCTCAACTTCGAGCGGGCTTTGTATTGGGTTAACGTAGGCGCGCAACCTACCGACACCGTGCGCTCCATCCTCTCCAACGAGGGTGTGCTCATGATGAAACACCTCATGGGCGGCGTGAAAAAAGGCGCATTCGACGAGGCTGAGGCCCAGCGCCGCTTCGATGCTTGGAAAGCTGCCAAGCTCGCGAAAGTAGAAAAAGACAAGGCTTCTATGGCCTCGAAGAAGGAGCTCGACCTCAAGGAGCGCCTCGAGGCTGAGCAGGCTCGCAACAAAGCCAAGGCTGAGGCCGTGGCCAAGAAGAAAGCCGAGCTCGCCGCTGCCGCTGCCGAGGCTGCCGCACAGGCTGCCGCTGCCGCAGAGACCGTAGAGGGCGAAACCGAGGGCGCAGCTGAATAAGCCCCCTCCCCATCCCACACCGCAGCCGCTACCCCGCCCCGGGGCAGCGGCTGTTTGTTTTGCGAGATATAAGGAAACGTCCGAGGGAAAACGCCCGTCAGTAGGGTCGCCACCTGTGGCGACCGCAGGCATGGATAACGAATTGATTGTCAGATGGATGAACGGACGCTCGGTCTGAGCGTCCGGGGAAAACCAGAGTGTGGAAAGAAACCGCAAAAGGTTGACCTTCAGGATGCAGGGACGCTCTTTTTGAGCGTCCGGGAAACGCCATTCCTGGTAATTCGCCCCACCCCCTTTATCCCCCTCCCCGCGCGTTGCGGGGAGGGGGAATTTTTGATGGAGCATTCCCACCCCGGGCTCTCGCCCGGGGCTATCATGCACCCGCCCCCGCTGGGGGCTCCGTTGACGCCGTCGGTGTTGATTCCCAGAGCTTTACCCCCCTATTGTAGGGCCGCAAGTTCGTTGCGGCCGCATGAGCGTCAGAGGGAAAACGCCCGTCAGTAGGGTCGCCACCTGTGGCGACCGCAGGCATGGATAACGAATTGATTGTCAGATGGATTTAGGGACGTTCGGTCCGAGCGTCCGTGGATAATAAAAAGAATGAAATTGAGGTTGTTATCGGGGGCTGCACCATGGTACAGACCTACGTGAGAGCGTTATCCAGTGTGAGTGGATTTGTTGTACGTTTCAGCGGCCGAAGCGACTGTGCGGCCCCAACAATTTGCTGGAATTGACGATATTGCCCCTTACGGCGGTCGCCACAGGTGGCGACCCTACGGTTGGGGGAAACGATGGTTTCGGTTGGCGCGGGCGCGTAATTTTTCTGGCGTGCTATTGCCGCGATGAAGAATATTCGCTAATTTCGCGGTATAATTCCTCAATATCCCCCCACCCCACAAGCAATGCAATACAGCTTACTTGACTTCCTCGGCCTGATCGGCTCGGTTTGCCTCTTCCTCTATGGTATGAAGGTGATGAGCGAGGGCCTGCAGAAAGCCGCGGGCGACCGCCTGCGCAATATTCTCTCGGCCATGACGCGCAATCGCTTCACGGGTCTGGCCACTGGCTTCGGCATCACGGCTCTGATCCAGAGCTCGTCGGCCTCGACGGTGATGGTGGTCAGCTTCGTCAACGCTGGCCTGATGACCCTCGCTCAGTCTATGGCCGTGATCATGGGCGCTAACGTGGGCACGACGTTCACGGCCTGGGTGATCTCGCTCTTCGGCTTTAAGGTGAACATCTCGGCCTTCGTGCTGCCGCTGATCGGCTTGTCGGTGCCGCTGCTGTTCTCGTCGAAGAGCCGCACGAAGAGCATAGGCGAGTTTCTGATCGGCTTCTCGTTCCTCTTCATGGGTCTGGACATGATCAGCCAGTATGTGCCTGACCTGCAGAGCAATCCGGAGATGTTCGCCGCGCTGCGCCGCTATGCCTCGATGGGCTACGGCTCGGTGCTGATATTCTTGATGGTGGGCCTGATAGTGACGGCTGTGATCCAGAGTTCGGCGGCGATGTTCGCCATCGTGCTGATCATGTGCAGCAAGGGCTGGATAACGTACGACCTGGCTTGCGCCGTGGTGTTGGGCTCGAACATAGGCACGACGGTGACGCCCCTGCTGGCGTCGATGAGCGGCAACGTGGCTGCCAAGCGCACGGCTATGGGCCACTTGCTCTTCAACGTGCTGGGCACGATATGGTGCGTGGCCGTGTTCATACCGTTCGCGCAGTTCAACGCCTGGCTCACCGAGCTCATAGGTCAGGGCGACCCCAACGCTCTGTATAAATTCGTCAACGAGCTGGAGACCACCGACCCCGACATCTATAACCACCTCTTCGACAACTCCCTGCCCGTGAGCCACCCCGCGATGGCGCAGCTCGGGGCCATGCAGGGCAGCGTGTCGTTCGGCTTGTCGCTGTTCCACACCACGTTCAACGTCGTCAACGTGTGCATCATGATCTGGTTCACAGGTCTTTACGTGAAGATTGTGGAGCGTCTGATACCCTCCAAGCATAAGGACGAGGAGGAGTTCAGCCTCAAATACATCTCATCGGGCATCCTCAGCGCCTCGGAGCTCAACATCGCGCAGGCCGAGAAGGAGATGGCCGTCTACGCCGAGCGCGTGGGACGCATGATCAACATGGCCCAGGAGCTGGTGCACACCGAGGCCAACAGCGAGAAATTCAACAAGCTGCTGTCGCGCATCGAGAAATACGAGGACATCAGCGACCGCATGGAGATCGAGATCGCCAACTACCTCAACCGCGTGGCGCAAGGCCGCCTGTCGGACGAAGGCAAGCTGCGCATCGCCGCCATGCTCAACATCATCAGCGAAATCGAGAGCGTGGCCGACTGCTGCTACGGCGTGGGCAAGATCCTGCTGCGCAAGATCGAGGCCGGCGTGGAGTTCAACCAGGAGATTCTGGACAACATCGACCTCTTATATAAATATGTGCGCCAGGCCATGGACATGATGGTGCACATGCTGGAGAACGTGGAGCACGTCACCGAGCGCGAGATCCTGGACTCCTACAACAAGGAGCGCGAGATCAACAACCTGCGCAACCAGCTGCGCAACGCCAACGTGCCCAACATCAACTCCGGCCACTACGAATACCAGGCCGGTATCTACTACATGGACATCATCGGCGACCTGGAGAAGACGGGCGACTACATCATCAACGTGGTGGACACCATCAAGGCCCAATTCGCCGACAATCTCCCCTCGCCCAAAGCCGTGGCGCAATAAGCGCTCCCGCTTCGAGTGATACCACCACCCCGCGCACTCATGCGCGGGGTGGTTTTTTTGTGGGGTGTGGTTATGGAATCGGGGCAAAACATAGATTTTCGCCCCGATTTTCAAAAAAATATTACTTTTTTGATAAAATTTCTTGCAGATTAAAAATTTTTAGCTACCTTTGTCGCCGTGATACCCGCCCTCGGCGGCCGTCATGCTTCAAAAACAATGAATCCAACAGGTTTCACTCACTTAAAAACAATTTCTAAATGAAACATCTTTACACCACTGCCCTCGCAGCTGCTGTTGCCCTCTCCGCATCGGCTCTCACGCCTGCGAAGACCACTGCCGTGGTCAAGTGCCAAACCCTCACTGCCGAGGCTACCACCGTCCTCCCCACCATGCAGCGTGCTAAAGCTGAAGCTCCCGGCTTTTCCTCTATCAACGAGGTGGCTGGCGAATACGTCTGGAGCTACTACGGCCTGCTCAGCAATAATTCAGGTCAAAGGGAAGGCGTCGTCACCATCACTGTCACCGACGCAGCCGCTGGCACTGTGACCATCGATGGCATCTACTCCTCAGGCACTGGCATCCAGGGCAAAATCACCGGCACCGTAGACCTCACCGCCGGCACCCTCACCGTAGCGAACAAGCAGAACCTCGGTGCTGACTCCTATGGCGACACGAACTATTTCTACTTCAAAGCAGTAGACGATGAAGGTAATATCCTCGACGGAGCTGCTGACGTAGAGAGTGTCGCTGCCACCATCAAAGACAAAAAGTTCACCTTCCCCGAGGATTATTGCTTCGCTGTCGGCGACTTTAATGATGAGAACTTAGGCTGGTGGACTCTCACTGCATTTAACGAGTTCTACGAGTATACTGAGCCCGATGACAATCTGGACACCACAGAGTGGACCAAGTTCTGCACAGCTACCATGCTTGACGGCTGGGTGATCCCTGGACTCAAGTATAACGATGGCACATACGCCGAACCCGCTGACTTCCCCCTGACTGTGAACATCCTTCAGAATAACGAAGACGAGAACCTCTACGCTGTCGAGAACCCCTACCTGGAATCATCCGGTTTCCCCCTCTCCGGCGGCGCTAACGGCTATATCGTCCTCGACCTCTCTGATCCCGAGTTTGTCCTCGTCATGCCCGGCGTGTTCTGCGGCTACACCAATGGCACAAACCGTCTCCACAATTTCAACCTGGAAGGCTTCTACACTGAGGCGGGCTACACCAAAGATGAAATTATAGCCGGTCTTGATGTTGCCGAATTCTCCAGCTACAAGGTTGAGAACGGCAAAACCGTGGTTTCTATCCCCACCTGCCGCTTCAATTACCCTGCCGCTGCTGACAAGGCATATTCATGGACTGGTCGTGCTGATGCAATGAAGGCCACTATCACCTTCGATAAGGCAACAACCGGCATCAACGACGCTATCGTGGACGCTGACGCTAACGCTCCCGCCACCTTCTACAACCTCCAGGGCCAGCGCGTGGCTAACCCCACCACCGGCATCTATGTGAAGGTCCAGGGCGGCAAAGCCACCAAGGTTGCCCTCTAATCAGACAACAACCATAGACCCCCACAAGGGCTGCGCTCATCAGCGCAGCCCTTTTTGTGTGTGGTTATAAAATAGGATATTTTCGAATCAGGTGCGAATCGAATAGTAGGGCCGAACGGTCGGTTCGGCCGCGATTAGGCATACCAAATGGATGTATGGACGCTCGGTCGGAGCGGCCGCGATTACGATAAACGATGCGAAGTGAATCGTAGGGCCGCAAGTTCGTTGCGGCCGCATGATTATATGATACAATTGAGGGGATTCGCCCCGCCCCCGTGCCTCGCGGTGGGCTCCGTTGACGTCGTCGTTGTTGATTCCCAGAACGTTAACCCCAAATTGTAGGGCCGCTCGGTCGGAGCGGCCGCGATTACGATAAACGATGCGAAGTGAATCGTAGGGCCGCTTTCGTTGCGGCCGAGGTGTGTTAATGGCTTTGGCGGTGTTCGCCCCACCCCCTAACCCCCTCCCCGCATCGAGCGGGGAGGGGGTTAGGGGGTGGGAAACCAGGGAAATTATGAATGGACGGTTTACGTTATACTGCGGCTGAACAGGTCGTTCGGGCCTACTATATGAGGATTTTTAAGGCGTTATCCAGCGGTGCGGTCGCCACAGGTGGCGACCCTACAAATGGCTGGCAATCTGATTGTTATGGGCTGCACCATGTACAGCCCTACGTGAGAGCATTTTCCGTTGTGTGTGTGTTAACGTGGCCGAACAGGCCGTTCGGGCCTACTATATGAGGATTTTTAAGGCGTTATCCAGCGGTGCGGTCGCCACAGGTGGCGACCCTACAAATGGCTGGCAATCTGATTGTTATGGGCTGCACCATGGCACAGCCCTACGTGTGAGCGTTATCCAGTGTGATTGGATTTGTTGGACCTTTCGGCGGCTGAACGGCTGGGTTGGCCCTGGGGGGGAGTTATGGGGGTTATTCTTTGATGGGGCGGATGGCGAAGGCTTCGAGGCGGGGGTCGCTGGCGAAGGTGTGGGTGATGGTGCCGGGGTGGTAGTTTAGGACGAGTCCGCTGGCTTCTTTGGTGTTGGCGTGGGATGTCCACATGGCGGTGAGAATGCCACCGCTGGCGTCGCTAACGGTCTCTTTGCCGGAGTTGCCGGAGCGATAGCCAAGAGCGGGGAAGAAGAGCTCGGGGCCGGAGGCGGTGGTGACGTGGAAGCCGGAGGGGTCGGCGATGCCGCTGCCTGTGGTGTAGGTTATGCTCGAGGCGGCCATGTCGCGCAGGGCAATGAACTCGTTGCCGGGGACCATGAAGCCCGGGGGACAGGGGTCGTAGACCGTCTTAACGCGGCGGGAGGAGGTGCCGAGGTTCCAGTTATTCGTGAACTTGAACACGGGCTCTGTGCCGGATGCCACCCAGAAGGCCTGGGGGTTGAGGATGCACTTGGCGTCGAAGTCGGCCTCTACCTTGCCAGCCGTGAGCGTGAGGGTGCGTGTGTCGATCTCGGTAATCTCGGTATGGTCGTCGTAATACCACTCTTTGATGCCGGAGATCATGGGGTCTTTTCGTCCCCACTGGTAGAAGCTGTAGCAGTCGGGGGTGATGATATGCTTGCCGGTCTGCTGGACGGTGACGGTGACGGAGCTGCCGGCGGAGCCGTCGGCGGGATGCTGAGTGAAGCGCACGAGGGCCGAGCTGGAGGCGAAGTCTACCTCGTCGCCGCCGAGGACGTAGCCCATGTTATAGGGCATGATTTCAAATGAAGTGCCGTTGTAGGACATGGTGCTCATGTCCTGGCCGGCGATGTAGTCTGTGATCCAGAGCTGCCAGCTCCACATGATGGCGCCGTCGGCGTCGGTGACAGCCACCACGGCGTTGCCTTGGCGTATGTAGGCCTGCGGGAGGGTGAAGACGAGGCTGTGGCCGTCGGCGCTGAGGTGCAGGTCGTGGACCATGTTGAGTCGGCCCTCCCATACGAGCTTGGCGCCAGCGGGGGTGCAGCCGTCGTTGTCGTAGATATAGGGATGCTTGATGCGCGTGCCCAGGTGGGTGACGAAAGGCTCAGAAGTACGCGCGGGGGCGTAGGCCGCAGTGTTGTCTGCGCCGTCCTTGATGGCGTTGCCGTAGACGAGGGGGATGCTGTAGGTGCCGGGGGCGTTGATGATGTAGCTGTTGGCAGTATTCTCGACAGCGGTCGAGCCAGAGGCGGAGGCGAGGTTATAAGGCGCGGCCTCGGAGCCACGGTCGGCCTGCTGGCGCAGCCAGCGCGTGGGCTCGCTCATGGCAATGAATGAAGGCTCGACCATCTGGGTGGAGGCAGAGAAGTCGCCGCTGCCGTCTCCGCTGAGGGCGAAGGCGGTGATCCAAGATGGCGTGTCGATGACATTGCCGTTCGCGTCGACAAACTCGGCCGTCCAGGGCACATCCTCCTGCGTGGCGGAGCCGCCGAGGGTCTCGTGGATGCTCTTCACGGCGAAGGTGCCCGTGCCGCCAGTGTAGTTGAAGGATATGGGCGAGTCGACGGTGATGATGAAGCGGTCCTCGGCAGGGTTGGCCGAGAGATGATAGGTGTAGGTGTTGCCGGCGGCCCAGGACTGACCATCGAGCGAAGCGGAGAACTGCGACTCCACGCCATCGACGTCAATGACCATGGTGACTGCCACGTCGCTGCCCAGCGCCTGCGGCAGGAGCATGAAGGTATGGTCGGCATCGGTTATGACCGTGCCGGCGGGAGCGTACTGCGAGTCGCCGTCGGCCGCAAGAGCAGCGTCAACGGTGGCCGTATAGGTCTCAGAGCCAGACATATCTGACCAATCACCAGACTCAAGGCTGAGCGTGCCGCTGCCCTTAAGGCCGCTGATGGATATGCTCTTGACCGTGCAGGGCGTCATCTCCGAGCCGGCGACGAAGCGCACGGCTGCGAGGGCATGGTTGAAGGTGAGCTGGCAGGGCGAAGAGGACGCATTGCGGGGCGTGGCCCACATCAGGTCGGTCTGCTCGGTGACATCGGCGGGGACGGTGTAGGCGAGCGCGGGGGCCGTCCGCGCGTCGGCTGACGGTAGAGCGGTGACACCCTCGACATCGGAAGCCGCGGCGCAATAGGGCGAGTAAGCGTTGATGTGGAGCGAGCCCGAGCCCGGCCATAGGTACTCTTTACGAGGAGCCCAATCGTTGTCGCGGGTCACCTCCACGTTGCCCATATAATAGGCCTGGTCGGTGCCCGTGGCAGCATATACGCCCATGGAGGCGATGTCGTCGGTGGTGGTCTGCGCAGCACGCGTGGCGACCTTCCGAACCGAGGCGTCCGGTCCGAGCTCGATGCCCTGCGACACCTGGGGCAGGAGGTAGAGCTGCTGCTCGTCGGCCTTCAGCACGACGGACGGGAGCGCCTGCGCGCGGGGCGCTTCAGAGCGGGTGGCCTGCCAAGAGGCGTCGGACACCTGGAAGCGGATCACGCGGGAGGAGGTGGGCAGGTCGTGGTCGTCAGAGCAAGCGGTGAAGGCCAATGCCACGGCGGCGAGAGCCAGGGCGGGGATATGGAAAGAGGTGCGTGTTGACATTGCGATTGGGAGTAAAGATGGGGTGATGGCGAGGCAAGGAGGGCGCAGCCGGCTCTATGCGACGCTGCAGGAGGAGAGTCCTCCCCCTGCAGTGGTGTATGGGTTAGTGTTGAATTTTGGCTTATTTAGCGGTCATGGGCACGTCGTAAGGAGCGTCAACCCACTCAGTGACATCGACAGTGAATTTGATGGGGCCGCCGAGCACGGGCTTACCGGGATCAGGATCGTGGGGGTCAACGTTGCCGGCGCCGTGGGTGAGGTCGAGGGTGTAGATGTACTTCTTACCGGGCTCCCAGTTGGTGTCGATAGGCACAGCGGCCCACTGGCAATCAGCATTGGAGGGGAAGGGGTAGAGCTGCACGCCGGTCTCGGTGGTGGTGACTTTCAGCTTCACGGCGAGGTAAGCGCCGGACGCGGTGTTGGAGGCGTCGTTGGTGGGATCCCAAGCGGTGAGCTGCTGAGGTAGAATCATCGCGTTGCCGCCGTCGCCCATCACAGACACAGCGTCGGAGGTCAGCACCTTGGCGTCGGTGTAAGTGTCGGTATAGATGGCGCGGTCGGTGCCGAGGGTCCAGGCAGAGGTTGTGAAGTCGAAGTCAGCCTTTGCCACGGGCTCGCCGATGCGCACGCCGGTGATGGCGAAGGTGTAGACCTCGTTGTCGCTCTTAGCGCGCACCTCGATCTGGGAGAGTCGGTGGTTGAATGTCAAGGGCACGCCGGAGACCTCGTTGGCGTCTTTTGTGCCGGTGGCGTTGGCGGTGATGAAGTCAACCTGGTCGGCCATGGTGGCAGCGGGAGAGAAGTCGGTCATGGTCTTGGAGTCGGCCGTGATGGTGACGTCGCCGCCGGGGTTGGCAGGAGCGTAGGCGTAGAAAGCGAGCTCGGTGTTATCGCCGGGCCAGCGGTATTCGGTGGCTGAAGTGAAGAAGCCGTCGCTTCCCTTGGTGAATTCCATGGTGGGGAAGTAGAGCTGGTCGCCCATGAAGGCAGCGGCCTGAATGGATGTGAGGTTAGCGTTGGTGGTTTCAACGGCTCGAGAGTCCATAGCCGAACGGAAATCTATGGCGCGGCCTTGGTTCTGGAGTACAGGCTCGTCTTGCGAGCAGGAGGCCATAGTCATAGCGGCTAAAGCGGCCATCATAAGCGGTGCTGTTGACTTTTTCATAACAGTGTGTTTTTTGTATGTCTTAATTTTAATTTTTATTTGCTTAATTTGTGTTCTATACCCTTATAACAATCTTCTTCGGGTTTTGCTCACTGCGAGGGCAGATTTTTTTACATGGGCAGGTTGATGTTGATGTCGTTCCAGTCGTTGACGTCGGGACGGAAGCCACCGCCGCCGGTGGTGGGCTCGGGCAGGTCGAGGCCTCGCACTATGATGTGGACGTGCTTGGGGTCTGGGGCATCGGTGACCTGGGATGTGACGTCGTAGGTGTGGTACCACTTCGTGCCGTCGCTGAGCACGGCGTAGGCTGTGAGATAGTGCTTATGTGCCGTTGTGGCGCACTCGCCGAAGGTTAGGAACTCGGCGTGGAGGTCAGAGTCCGCGGCGTCGGGCTTGAGGGTGAAGGGCATCGTGACTGCCACGTCTGTGGCCTGTCGGCGACCTTGCAGGTATCCCTCGGCCATGCCGGAGAGGGTGGCGTCGAGCTGGGCGCCGTGGAGGTATTCGGGGTGCTCGATGTCGAGGATGTCGACGGTGTAGTGGCACACGGTTTCTTCGGGGTAGAAGGTGACGGTCTGCGTGCCGTCAATGTCGGGATCGATGTTCACCTGGCCGATGCGGTGGCTCCATACCATGCCGGGGGTGAGGGCCATGCGTTCGTCCTCCGCGCCCTGGGCTCGGGGCAGAGCGCGTGTTGGGGCGGCGGCAGCCTGAAGGCTCACGGCGTCGCGGGTGTAGACCTCGAAGGCGTCGGGGTCGTCGGTGCGACGCATGGAGGCCCAGTCGGTGTTGTCGCCGTTGATGCCAATGCCGGCGTAGAGGCCGAAGGGGATGCTGACGGGGCCGCCCGTGCGGTCCGCGAACGTGTAAAGCAGGGCGTCGCCTCCCGCTGCGGGGTAGAAGTAGGCCAACATGGAGTTGGGGCGCGCGTCGGGGGCGTTGCGCCAGTCGAAGACCACCTGCACGTCGCCGCGGGTGTGGGCTTCGTATTCCAGGTCTTTGTGGTGGCAGGCCGTCAGGGTCAGGGCAGCGGCCGCGAGGGGTATGAGAGTGCGTGGTTTCATTGGTTGCCTCCTTTCTTATGGCTGCGGTTGTAGTTGTCGCAGCCTATGAGCCACACCAGCGACACCTCCGCCTTGGTGGGGCCAATCCAGTTCATGCGCATGGTCTTCTCCCACACGTAGCTCTTGCCGTCGGGCTCGTACTCCAGGTACTTACCGCCGAGATAGCCGATGCCGATGGTGAAGTCGATGTTCAGGCGCTTGCCCACGGGCAGTGAGTAGCCGTACTCGATGCCAGCCATATAGTTGCAGCGGTCCCAGAGCGTGCGACCGGGCAGGCCGCCCATGTAGCCTTTGCCTCCGAACTCGAAGTCGTAGGTGATGACGCCGGCGTAGACGCCCAGGTGGTGGCCCGTGAGGGGCTTGTCCTTGGCACGGCTGCCGAACCAGCGGCGCACGTTGATGTCGCCGCCGTAGGCACGCCAGTAGCGGTGGCGGCTGTCGTTGTCCCACCAGCCATAGGTCCAGTTAGCGCCCACGGTCCAGCCTTTGCCCACGTAGAACTCTGCTCCGATGGTGGGCAGTGCCAGAGCGTCGTAGAGCATGTTGGTTTTCAAGCCCATATAGAAGGGGCGGCACTCGCGCACGTTGCCGACGGTCATCTCGGGAGTATCCTCGACGATGATGATATCCTCGGGCGCGGGCTCGGGGATGGTGTCCTCCTCTATCGCGGGAGCCGGTTCAAGGGGCTCCTGCGGGGCCACCAGCTCGACGTAGAGCTTCGAAGCTCGCAGCTCGGGGAAGAGGTGGGTATACATATAATTATAAGGCTCACCGCCGCGCAGGGCGCGCAGCTGCGCCAGGCCGGCGTCGGACACCTTGGCGTCTTCGGGGCCGTTGGCGATGGTGCGGTCTATCACCTCGAGGGCTTCCAAGCGGTAAGGCACGCTCTGGTCAGCGTCGACCAGGGCGCGAAGGCCCTGCCAGTCGCGGCCGAGGAACACGAAGGTGGCCACAGAGTCGGGCAATTGGCCTCGGCTTGAGAAATAGTCGAAGATGCCCTGGGCGCGGCGTCGCGACAGGCTCTCGTTTATGGCCACGCTGCCCTCCGGCGAGGCACCGCCCACCACGCGGATGGCGCGAAGGGTGTAGCCCAGCTGCGGGGAGGAATAGCGGGTCATGAAGCCCGACATGCTGTCGAGGGCAGCCGCGTTGCCGGGCAGGGAGAGCGACACGGCGCTGCGGCCCTGCTGGAAGTGTATCACGGCCGAGTCGGCCACGTGCCTCTGGGCGCTGGCGCCAAGGGCCGCGGCAAACAGCAGCGCCGCCACGGCTAAAAAGCGCAGCGGAGACAGATGGATTGAAGATGCAGAGGTGTGCATTATGCTGATGAATGAAATGAAGCGATTATGGGAATGGAAGCGGGTCGCGCAAACGCGCGCCGGTATAGATAGAACGTAATACGTTGATAAATAGTTTTCAAGCGGCGCGGTAAAATCGCACAACAGCGCGGATGGGATAAAAATTTGTATTGTTTACTCAAAAGTAAAAACTTTTACGTATTTTTGCGGTTGAAAAGGCAATTAACTCAATATTAACTAAGTCTTTAACATTATATCAGAACATGAAATAGACACGAATGAAACCTTTGACATATGAAAACCGCATTTGAAGAATATGAAGCCTTGGTAGCTACGATTCCGCCTGCCATACATTGGGAAGTGGATATGGAGATGGCCATTTCCAACCGCATCTGCGCTCTAATGACTGAACGCGGGCTCTCGAAAGCAGAGTTCGCCCGATCCATAGGTAAGCGTCCGTGCGAAATCACCAAATGGCTCAGCGGCCACCATAATTTCACACTTAAGACTTTAGCCCTTCTTTCCGACTTTTTCGGTGTGCCCATGATTAATGTGCCTATGATTAAAGTGTAGTTTAACTACCATTTCCCAAACGGCTATTTTCCAAACAGGCGTTTTTTTTGAGAAAATTTGCTTTGGGTATTGTGGGTTTGGGATTTTATGTCTAATTTTGCGCTTGCATTGTGAAGTGGCCGCCAACCGCGGCGGTGCAGTGCATCTAAGTTTTACATTCATTTTTCCGCGCTATGATGTATAAGCATCTTTCCGGACATACTTCTTGCGGTGCCGACGTCGAGAGACGACGGTGATGCTTTGCGAATAGTGCCTCACCAACATTCTGTTCCACCCCCTGTAAAATTAGCTTACAGCCATTGCTATGCCCTGTCGCGTAGCCTGTGGCCCGGGGGCTAGAGTACTTTGACATGTTGGTGAACAGCTTTGGCGGCAGGCCGCTGGAGCATTACAAGAATCTATAAAACAAATGTTTAACTTGACCCGGAGTCAAATTCGACTCGGGGTTTCTTAATTTCACTTCACAATGAACGCAATAAAAATAAACACAGACAAACTTATGTTAGCAAACGGCATCGACTCCTGGTCTGACGCCTCAACCACCATGGACTTCATCGTGGGCTACGACTCATCTCTCAACCTGGTGATCGTGCTGAAGTACACCGGCTACGTCTCCGACCACGACTGCTATGCCTACACCGTGATCAAGAAGGACGACGCCTACACTCTGGCTCGCTGCATGAACGTGTCGATGGTCAAGCTGCCCGAGCAGCTGACCATGGCTGCGTCCGCGGGCTTCCGCTTCCGGGAGAACCTCGATCCCCGCTACGTGCGCGAGTGCTTCGACTCGGCCATCACACTGGTGGCAGCCTACGGTGTGCCCCACCGCGTGGTGAGCGTGCCCGACGCCCGCGGCCGCCGCTGCTACAAGTAAGAGCGACCTAAAACAAGTAAGAGCAGCCTAAAGCTCAATCTGCCCGTCATCATCGCAGAAAGGAGGTCCAGCGCACGCTCGCAGGGCCTCCTTTTTTTACAACATCTACTCGATAGTCTGCAAGTGATTCCCGCGAGGCGGAAAAAAGGGAGAGTCCACCATTACATCAAATCCCCAGGGGTCTCTTATGAAAATAAATCTTTGTCCCACTTTATGACTCTCATTTAACCTTATATAAGTATAAGCATATGGACTGGTCATGAAAGCATCGGTCTGCTGTTCATACAACTTTTTTACGAGCGATTGCGCCGCCTCTAAGGAGACGGACTCAGGGAGAAATAACATCACCTCGTAAATCGGGACGCACGGAGACGACTGGCTGCATTTGACTTGACAATTGATGCCGTGCACATTTCCTATGGCTACATCGTTTTCTGCATCCCAGTTATAGCCTTTATGCAAAAGCTGACGAACAAAGTCGTAAGTGGTGCCTCGAATGGGAATGCCTTCAAAGCGCGCATGCTGATCAAGGTCTGTTGGCCCAACACTCCAATCCCAATCGTCAACAAACTGAATAGAATCTATAATTGAACCAATTAGTTTGTCAGAGAAGCCGAAGTGGTGGTGTATTCGGGCTTTAAGGTCCTCTGTGAGGCGTACCGAATCCAAACTGAAAGAACCACTAATCTCATTAAATAATTGGGCGGCCTCGTTCCAAAAGCCCTCCTCAATAATATGTTTTATTGCAAATTTGAGTGCCGGATAGCCGGTGAATGCCCCATTGTTGAATAACATTTCAAATAATTGGGCATTTGTGATTGGTACTATAGGGTCTCTGTGGCTGATGACGTGCGTGGCGTGTCTTAAAAAAATGCTCATGGAAGGGTCGAATCAAATACTTAGAAGATAGGTCGTTTTGACGTGAATGATTTGTGCAAATATAAGGGTTTCCGGCCATATGCGCAAACAATTTTTATTTCACGAAAAAAATTCGTAATTTTGCACCCTGAATGGCGCGAGCTGTTCTGTTTCATTTCCCGCAAAAGATCTTTTGACTTATGAATATAGCAATTGTTGGCACTGGCTACGTTGGCCTCGTATCCGGTGCGTGCTTCGCCGAGATGGGTGTGGACGTGACCTGCGTCGACATCAACGAGGCGAAAATCCAGAGCCTGCTTCAGGGCCAAATCCCTATCTACGAGCCGGGTCTTGATACCCTGGTGAAGCGTAACGTGGAGGCTGGTCGCCTGCATTTCACCACTGACCTGACCTCTTGCCTTGACAACGTGGAGCTGGTGTTCTGCGCCGTGGGCACACCCCCCGACGAGGACGGCAGCGCCGACCTGAGCTATGTGGTGGACGTGGCCCGCACCTTCGGCAAGAACATCAAGAAATACACCATCTTGGTGACCAAGTCGACCGTGCCTGTCGGCACCTCCAAGATCGTTAAGGCCACCATCCTCGAGGAGCTGGCTCGCCGCGGCGAGGACGTGCCCTTCGACGTGGCCTCCAACCCCGAATTCCTCAAGGAAGGCGCAGCCATCAGCGACTTCATGAGCCCCGACCGCGTGGTCATAGGCGTGGAGAGCGAGCGCGCCCGCAAGGTTATGGAGCGTCTGTACCGCCCCATGCTGCTTAACAATTTCCGCGTGATTTTCATGGACATCCCCTCCGCGGAGATGACCAAATACGCCGCCAACGCCATGCTGGCCACCCGCATATCGTTCATGAACGACATAGCCAACCTCTGCGAGCTGGTGGGGGCCAACGTCAACAACGTGCGCAAGGGCATAGGCGCCGACGCGCGTATAGGCAGCAAGTTCCTCTACCCCGGCTGCGGCTACGGCGGCTCCTGCTTCCCCAAAGACGTTAAAGCACTGATACACACCGGTCATGAGCACGGCTACACGATGAGCGTGATCGAGGCTGTGGAGCGCGTGAACGAGAGCCAGAAGGGCATCGTCTACGAGAAGCTGAAGCGTCGCCTGGGCGACCTCAAGGGCAAGCGCATCGCCCTGTGGGGCCTGGCCTTCAAGCCCGAGACCGACGACATGCGCGAGGCAGCCGCCTTGGTGGTGATCGACCGCCTGGTGGCCGACGGCGCAGAGGTGGTGGTCTATGACCCCGTGGCCATGACCGAGTGCCGCCGCCGCATCGGCGACAAGGTCACATACGCCAAGGATATGTATGACGCTCTGGTTGACGCCGACGCTCTGGCGCTTCTGACCGAGTGGAAGAGCTTCCGCATGCCTTCGTGGGGCGTGGCCCGCAAGGCTATGCGCGGCAATGTGGTGGTGGATGGCCGCAACATCTACGACCCCGCCGAGATGGCCGAGGAGGGCTTCGTCTATGAGTGCATAGGCCGCTAATCCCCTACCCCACAGCGGGCCCGATGCCGGGCCCGCTTCACTATCGTTAACCTCACATCAGCCCCTGCCGCCTGCCATGGACACACAGCCAAAGAGACAAATGGTGGTCTTCGACCTCGACGACACCCTCTACAAGGAGCACCACTACGTGCTCTCGGCCCTCGACGCGCTCAGCCGCGCCGTGGCTCCGCAAGCCGGCATGTCCCCCCGGCAAGTGCTCGCCCGCCTGCTCCAGGCCCCCGATGCCATAGCCGAGGCCGCGCGCCTGGGCGGCATCACCGAGAGCGAGGCTGTGGAGATATACCGCACGCACTACCCCTCGATCAGCCTCGACCCCGAGGCGCTGGTGCTAATGTCCGCGCTCAAGAGCCGCGACATCCCCATGGCCATCATCACCGACGGTCGCACGGCAGGCCAGAGGGCAAAATACCTCGCGCTGGGCCTTGGCCGCTTCGTGCCGCAGGAGCGGCTGCTGATATCCGAGGAGACAGGCGCGGAGAAGACGGAGCCAGACGCGTTCCTCAAGCTGCAGGGACTCTGCCCAGACATCGACACATTTACTTATATAGGCGACAACCCCGCCAAGGACTTCATCCACCCCCGCGCCCTGGGCTGGCGCACCATCATGCTTCGCGACGCCGCGGGCGAGAACATCCACCCGCAGGACACGGCTCCAAGCCCGGAGGCCGAGGCCGAAGCGACCGTGGACTCGCTGCTCGACGCTCTGCCTCTGCTCGGGTTTGAATAAAGGCCTCATCACCATTCCATCGACACTTTCACCCCATCCCCTGCATATGAAAAAAGCACTCATCACGGGCATCACGGGCCAGGACGGATCATATCTGGCCGAGTTCCTTTTAGAGAAGGGCTATGAGGTGCACGGCATCATGCGCCGCGCCTCCACCTTCAACACCGGCCGCATCGAGCATCTATACCTCGACCAGTGGGTGCGCGACATGCACGAACGCCGCGCCATCAACCTCCACTATGGCGACATGACCGACTCGTCGTCGCTCACCCGCATAATAGCCGAGGTGCGTCCCGACGAGGTCTACAACCTGGCGGCGCAGAGCCACGTGAAAGTGTCGTTCGACGTGCCGGAATATACGGCCGACACCGACGCCGTGGGCACGCTGCGCCTGCTGGAGTCCGTGCGTCTGCTGGGCATGGAGCACAGCTGCCGCATCTATCAGGCCTCCACCTCCGAGCTATACGGCAAGGTGCAAGAGGTGCCCCAGAGCGAGACCACGCCCTTCTACCCCCGCTCGCCCTACGCCGTGGCCAAGCTCTACGCCTTTTGGATCATGAAGAACTACCGCGAGAGCTACGGCATGTACACGGCCAACGGTATACTCTTCAACCACGAGAGCGAGCGCCGCGGCGAGAACTTCGTGACGCGCAAAATCACCATGGCCGTGGCCAACATCCTGGCCGGCCGCCAGGAGAAGCTATACCTGGGCAACCTCAACGCCCGCCGCGACTGGGGCTACGCACCCGACTACGTGGAGTGCATGTGGCTGATCCTGCAGCAGACCGAGCCCGACGACTACGTCATCGCCACGGGCGAATACCACACCGTGCGCGAGTTTACCACCCTGGCTTTCGCCCGCGCCGGCATCACGCTTCGCTGGGAGGGAGAGGGCGTAGATGAGCGCGGCATAGACGCTGCCACGGGCCGCGTATTAGTGGAGGTTGACCCCAGATTCTTCCGCCCCGCCGAAGTGGAGCAGCTGCTGGGCAACCCCGAGAAGGCCCGACGCGAGCTTGGCTGGAACCCCCGCAAGACGTCGTTCGAGCAACTTGTGGCCACAATGGTTGACAGCGACATAGCCCTAGTGAACGGCAACAAGTGACGCCTGTGGATACCATTACGCACCCTGAACCTATGATCAGCAAAGACGCTAAAATATACGTGGCCGGCCATCGCGGCCTGGTGGGCTCGGCCATATGGCGCAATCTGGAGAGCCGCGGCTTCACAAACCTGGTGGGTCGCACCCACGCCGAGCTCGACCTGCTCGACCCCGCCGCCGTGCGCCGATTCTTCGACGAGGAGCGCCCCGAATTAGTAGTGCTCGCCGCTGCCCATGTTGGCGGCATCATGGCCAACAGCATATACCGCGCCGACTTCATTTACCAGAACCTGCAGATACAGCAGAACGTCATAGGGGAGGCTTGGCGCCACGGCGTGCAGAAGCTGCTCTTCCTGGGCTCCACCTGCATCTACCCCCGCGAGGCTCCCCAGCCCATCCCCGAAAGCGCCCTGCTCACATCCCCGCTGGAATACACCAACGAGCCCTATGCCATCGCCAAAATCGCCGGCATGAAGCTCTGCGAGAGCCTGAACTTGCAGTACGGCACCGACTACATAGCCGTGATGCCCACCAACCTTTACGGCCCCCGCGACAACTTCCACCTGGAGAACTCCCACGTGCTGCCTGCCATGCTGCGCAAGGCCCACCTGGCGCGCCTGCGCATGGAGGAGCGTTGGGACGACCTGCGAGCCGACTTCGCGCGCCTGCCCTTCAGGGGCGTGGACGGCACATCGTCCAAGGCCGAGATTGACCGCGTGCTGGAGGGCATCGGTATCACCCCCGGCGAGCTGCGCCTGTGGGGCTCCGGCACACCGCTGCGCGAGTTCCTATGGAGCGAGGATATGGCCGACGCCTCTGTGCACGTGCTGCTGAACGTATCATTCTCCGACCTCGCCGCCCCCGGCGCCAAGGAGGTGCGCAACACCCACATCAACGTGGGCACGGGCATCGAGCACACCATAGCGCAGGCCGCCGACATAGTGAGCCGCACCGTGGGATTCCAGGGCCAGATCCTTTGGGACGCTTCCAAACCCGACGGCACCATGCGCAAGCTCTGCGACGTGAGCAAGTTGCACTCCTTGGGCTGGCGCCACACAGTGGAGCTCGAGGACGGCGTGCCACGACTTTACCAATGGTACCTTAACCGCTGATTTTGCAGGATGCAATATCTCGTCACCCTCATAGCACTGCTTCTGGCCGAAACGGTCTACATCGTCATTGCCCGCCACTATGGCATAGGCGCCCCCGTCAACGACAGATCCTCCCACCGGCGATACACACCCACCGGCGGCGGCATCATCTTCCCCATCGCCGTGCTGCTCTTCGCCCTCTTTAACCATAACCACCTGAGCGCCAACATGCTGATAATGCTTGGAGGCATGTGCGTGCTATCTGTTGTGTCTATGATGGACGATATCCGCGACCTCTCGCCCACGGTGCGCCTTGTGGTGCAGATAGTGGTGGTAAGCACGGTGTTCTACCCCTTCATCACGGCTCCCACGCTCCACATCTTCCTGGTGCTGTTGATTTGCGGTGTGGGATTTATCAACGCCTTTAATTTCATGGACGGCATCAACGGCATCATGTCCGTCTACTCTATCGTCACCCTCCCCGCCATCGCGCTCGGATTCATCCGCACGGGCGTCCCCCTCGACGATAACCTTTACCAGCTTATCATCTACACAGGCATCGCCGTGGGCGTGTTCTCGCTCTTCAACCTGCGCCGCCACGCAGTGATTTTCGCCGGCGACGTGGGCTCGATTTCCCTGGGCTTCGTCATCATGTATCTGGCCGCCACGCTGATAATACGCAGCGGCAACCCCGCGTTCCTGGTGCTCCTGATGGTGTATGCCGTTGACACGGTGCTCACCATCATCGGCCGCCTATTCGACGGCGAGAACATCTTCCTGCCCCACCGCCGCCACCTCTACGAGATGCTCGTGAACCAGGGCAGACATCAGCATTACGCCATTGCGCTGGCCTATGCGGCCACGCAGCTCGTGATCGACGTGGTGTTCTTCTTCATCCCCGTCGAGCTGCAATGGACATACGTGATCATCGTCACCAGCTGCCTGGTCACCGCCTACTTCGTGATCAAGGGCCGCGTGCAGCATCGCGCCCGAAAGCAGAAGTGAGAGCCTGTCCCATAAAATATGTTAACGCTGAGGTCGCATATCTTGGTGTGATTTTGGAGGCGGCGTGAGGGAGCAATGCCGTCGCATTGTGACCGAGCGGCGGCTTCAAAAGCGCCCGAGAGATGCGAGACGGAGGTAATATTAGCTCCATCAGCGCGTTAATGATATTTGAAACGTTACTTTTTACTTAACCCTAAGCAAAAGCGCTGGCTCTCAAGGTTCAGCGCTATAATGAACATAAAGCTGAACATTAGGCAATTAGAAGGAATAGTCTATATCTTGAAGACCGGATGCTAATGGCGGACATAGCCGGCGTGTTCAGGCAAGTGGAAAAGTGTCTATCATTGTTTCCGCAGAATCAGCGAATCTCCTTGGTTTGACAAAATGCTGAAGACGATGCTCCTTTGCAGAAGGGAACGATCACACGGACATGAACGCAGAAACCCGACGACGGCGATAATCGACAGCTAGAGCGTAAGGAGCGTACTGCCTCAATCGCGGAAAGGCATAGACGGCAACAAGCGGGTAAAGGGCTTTAAGCGTCATATCGCCGTGGACAGCGACGCCTTGCCGCTCGGAGTGGTTGTCACGACAGCCAACGTCCACGACTCAAAAGCGGCTTATCCTTTGATCGGGGGTCTATGCGCTCAACATCCTTACATCAAGACAATCAAAGCAGACAACGGCTACAGAGGTATTCTGACGGAAATTACAAAAACAGTCTTGTCTATTGACCTGCAATGCGTTAAATCCAATTTCGGCACATCTGAATTCATTCCCTTGGAGGGTCGCTGGGTGGTCGAGCGCACCATCGCAGGCTTGACGGTTTCCGCAAACTGTGCCGTGGCTACGAGCAATTACTCACCACAGCGACTGCGATGACGAATATGGCCTTCATTATGATACTGCTCAAGCATATTTAGCTGCAGCAAGCCGTATCGTTTCAACACGTTCACAAAGTAAGTTCGGCGGGCGATGGTGGTAACCATCGCCTCGGCCATCCATTGGCATATTCGTCCATGTTCTTCGGTCGTGTACGTCAGTACACTCCCTCATCACACGAACAAATCTGCCCAATGGCTGACCGCCTCAGCTTTAACATATTTTATGGGACAGGCTCTGATGCATTTTTGACGATTTAACGATAATTGTGACCTTTTCACGCCCATTATCCCTAACTTCGCGGCTATGAGACCAATACTTATCGCCATCATCGCTGCTCTGGCCACCTGCGTCTATGCCGGTGCTCAGCCTCCGAGCGATGAGGAAGACCCCTATTTCCTGCTCGCGGGCGAAGCTCAGGAGGCTATCAAGAACGAAGACTATCCTCTCGCCGCCCAGCGTCTGCGCCAGGCCCTCAACATAGACCCCAACCGCCCCGGCAACGCCATGCTGCTCTCCAACCTGGGCATGGTGTACAGCGCTATGGACCAGGACACCCTGGCAATCCTAACCTTCGACCACGCCCTCGAGATAGCCCCGTCCATGGTGGCCATCTACGCCAATCGCGGTCGATTGCACCTGAAAATGGGTCATACCGAGGAGGCATACAGCGATTTCACCAGCGCCCTGGAGCGCGACTCGATGTACACAGATGCGCTCTTCTACCGCGGCATGATGAGCCTCTACGGCGGCAACGCCGCCGGCGCTGAGGCTGATATACAGCGACTTGCCACTGTTCAGCCCGACGATTACAACACAATCGCCGCCCTGGGCGCTCTCTATTCGTTGACGGGGCGAGACCGCGAGGCCGTGCCGCAGTATCGTCGCCTGATAGAGCTTGACCCGTCGCCAGAGTACTATTCAGCTCTCGCTGGCTGCTACTTAGCTTTGGGAGAACTATCAGACGCGGCAGAGACAATAACATCCGGCCTCAAGCTCTACAGCCACGACCCCGAGCTCTATTATTACCGCGCATGGCTCAACCGCGACCGCTACCTGCTCGACCAAGCCCACGCCGACGCCCAGAAAGCCGTCAACCTTGGCGCCGACCCCGCCAAGGTGCAACGCCTCTTCGGCCGCCCCACCCCCAAGCCAAAGAAATAGCACAAAGCGCGAATGCGTTAGTTGTACGTCCTTCACCTTTGGCGACCGCAGCAATAGATAACAAGTTGATTATCTAATGGATGCAGGTACGCTCGAACCGAGCGTACGTCAAGGGGTTCATTCGGAGGCAACGCCTCCGCACGTAGGGCTGTACCACGGTACAGCCCCTAACACCATGGTTGCCAGCCAATTGTAGGGTCGCTCGGCTCAAGCGTCCGCCCGATTTTCTATGCATGAAAACGTTCTTGGAACCCCACTCCCCGACATCTACATGAGCTCCCATTATTCCTGTCGTTGGCGTTGTCGCTGGTGTTATCGCGGCCGAACAGACCGTTCGGCCCTACGATTCGGGGCGTATCGTGGGCGATATTGAGGGAGGTGTCGGACGGCCGCAACAAATTTGAGATCGTACAATTGGCTGGTTTTTAGGGCGTTATCCATCCTGGCGGTCGCCACAGGTGGCGACCCTACTCGGGGGCGTTGTCGTGGGTGTTGTCGCGGCCGCAACGAACTTGCGATCGTACAATTGGCTGGTTTTTAGGGTGTTATCCATTATGGCGGTCGCCACAGGTGGCGACCCTACTCGTGGGCGTTGTCGTGGGTGTTGTCGCGGCTGCAACAAATTTGCGGCCCTACAATTTGCTGGTTTTGTGGGCGTTATCCATCCTGGCGGTCGCCACAGGTGGCGACCCTACTCGTGGGCGTTGTCGTGGGTGTTGTCG
>CAZSHV010000003.1:0-53016 GCA_964606815.1 uncultured Bacteroides sp.
GCGTTATCCATCGCGGCGGTCGCCACAGGTGGCGACCCTACAGGCGGACAGCGTCGTGGGGGGAATTGGGTGGGGGTTACATGTCTATTTGAGGATGGCGGTGGAGGTGGTGGCGGAGGTGCCTAGCTCGTTGTCGCGGTTGAGCTTTTTGCCGTAGCCGAAGGTGTAGGTGACGCGGAGGTTGAGGCGGGCGTGGGAGGTGGTGCCGAAGTTGTCTTGGGTTTCGGCGTAGTAGGGGGAGGCGGTGTCGAGGGTGCCGGTGCGCCAGCCTTTGTTGAGGATATTGACGGCGGAGAGGCGGATGTTCCAGCTTGAATTGCCCCATCCGACGGATATGGCGTGGTAGTTGCGGGTCTTGGATATGCGGGGGACGGTGGCGCTGATGTAGCGGTCGGGGGTCTCGTAGAAGAGGTTGAAGTAGACGTTGCCGAGGTAATAGCTGGCGACGGTGTAGAGATAGAAGGGGCAGTATGTTTTGTCGTAGATGCCTGTGGAGCGGTAGACGTACAAGGAGGGTGTGGCATAGATTTGGAGCTTGCCGTCGAGGAGGGTGAGGTTGAAGGAGAGTCCGAGCTCGCCGGTGGTGAAGTTGCCGTCGTTGATATATTGACGGATGATGGCGCGACCGCCGTCGTAGGGGGCATATGAGAGCAGGAAGCGGTCGTACATGGTGGACCAATATGTGTATGCGCTCATATTGAAGGCGTTGGATGGAAACCAGGTGTAGGAAAGGGAGAAGGTGGTGTGGCGGCAATTTTTCAGTGCGGGGTTACCGGTGATGTACATTAGCTCGTTGGAGCGGAGAATGTCGGTGGACTTGTCAGAGAGACCAGGGCTGGATGAGGCGTATTGTGCGTAAGCGGAGAAGACGCTCTTGGAGCTCGGGGCGAAGCGAAGGCTTGCATGGACGAACGGATATGTGTCGTCGAGGGGCTGGCCGTTGATTTCGCTGCGCTCCCAGCATACGCCGCCGTCAAGGTAAAGGGTGAACTTCTTGGTTTTGAAATTATAGGATAGTTTACCGGCCTCGAAGGGGTTTTGGAACTTGTCGCGGTAGTCGTAGTCGCCATCGTAGCAGAGGCGGCTGATGCGATTGCCGCTGTTGGCGCTAAGCGAGAGGGAGTGTTTCTCCCCTATCCTTTTGCGCACATCGAGGTCGAAGCGGTAGAAGTAGTAATTCTCGCGGGCGTGGCGGTTGATGGTGGCCTGGTCGGTGGAGGTGTAGCGCGTGTAATCGTTGCTATGGGAATATACGAACGAAGGAGAGAAGTTGAGGGAGAAGCCGCGGGGAAGGGTGAAGAAGTATGTGCCTTCGTAGGAAAGAGCGTTGGAGCGGTTGGGGTTCTGGCTTTCGAAACGGTAGCCCGAAGCGGCGGCGGGGCTGTAGGCAAGCGCGCCAGAGTACTCGTTAACAGGCTGGGCGTCAGAGGTGAATCCGAGCTGGTTGCGAATCTGCACTTTCTCGGTGTTGTAAGTGGCGCGGAATGAGAGGGGGTACTGGTTCTGCTTGAAGCTTGAGGATTCTGTGGTCTCGGTGCGGGTGACGATGAGGGGCTGGTCTTGGTCGTCGGTGAGGTGGTAGATTCCCGTGGTGTTGGCGCCGGAGTGGTGGTGGGAGGTGTTATTGGCGCCCGCGTAGAGGTCGAAGGTCATCTTTTTGAAGCTGAATTTCGAAAAGACGTTTATTTGGCTGGATAGGCCGGTGAGGGCGTTTTCTATGCCTGTGAATTTGGTGTAGCCGCCGTAGGCGTACTCCTGGACGATGAAGTTGATTACCCTTTCAGCGCCGCGGAAGCGGGGGTCGGTGGGATATTCGAGATATTCGACACGGCGAACATCAGCTGTGCGCAGGCCATCTTTCTCTTCGGCGGATGCGGGGAGATAGTTGATGAAAATGGAGACAGCGGCACCGGTGTTGTCGGTGACGGCGTCGGTGGTAGGATTGACGCGAATCTGCGGGATGCCCATCTGGCGGAGGAGGTCGAGGGCGTTGTTGGAGGCGTTTTTCTGTCGGCCCGTGGGGGTGTAGGTAGTGGCCGTGGCCGAGGTGCGCTGGCGTTGCACTTGGACAACGACCTCGTTGAGCTCCTGGGCGGGGAGTGAGTCAGGTCGCTGGTCTTGAGCCAGAGATGTGAAAGAAGCGAGGAGAAAGAGAATGAGAGGGACAGCGAAGCGCGGGTGCGATGAATGAATCATGAACGGGATGGATGGTTGTTGAATATATTATGATTTGATCCGGATTCATAATAAAGACAGGCAAGGCCGGGATTCAATTACCGCAGGGGTGGGATTATTTAGAATAAAAGCCCGCGCCGAGGGGGCGCGGGCTTTTATGATGGGTGGATGTGGATGCGGGGGATTACTCCTCAACGCCGTAGAGGGCGAGCTCGGCGGGGTTGAAGGCGGCGATGAAGTCGGCGTGCTTCTTGACTTCGGCCTCGGCGAGGTTGGCGTATACGCGGGCGGTGCGGGTGAAGGCATCGTTGCGGTTAGCGTCGTCGAGGAGGAGGAAAGCCATGATGGTGAATCCGGCCATCTCGACAAGGCGACGGGCCATGAAGTCGTTGAGCTTCTGGTCGGCAGCGGCGGTGACTTTGTCGACGGCAGCTACGTAGGCTTCGATCATCTTCTGGAGGCGAGCCTTGAGGTCCTGGAGCTCGGGCTTGCACTCGCGAGCGGCGTACTCTTCAAGGAGGGCTTTGTAGGTGCCGGAGAGCACGTGGCGGATGGCAGCGACGACCTGGAGCTGGGTGGTGCCTTCGTAGATGCTGGTGATACGAGCATCGCGATAGACGCGCTCGCAGGCGTAGTCTTTCATGAAGCCGGAGCCGCCGTGGATCTGGATGCAGTCGTAGGCGTTCTGGTTGCAGTACTCGCTGGCGAGGCCCTTGGCCAGGGGGGTGAGGGCGTCGGCGATTTTCTTGTACTGCTTGAGCTCCTTGCGCTGCTCAGGGGTGAGGGGGCCTTCCTTGGCCATGTCCTCGAGGATCTTGTAGAGGTCGACGTAGCGTGCGCACTCGTAGAGGAGCGAGCGGGAAGCGTCGAGCTTGCCCTTCATGACGGCGAGCATCTCGCTGACGGCGGGGAACTCGATGATGGCTTTGCCGAACTGGCGACGGTCCTTGGCATATGCGAAGGCCTCGCGGTAGGCGATCTCGCTGACGCCTACGCTCTGGGCAGCGATGCCGAGGCGGGCGCCGTTCATGAGGGCCATGACGTATTTGATGAGACCCATGCGGGTGTCGCCGACGAGCTCGGCGGGAGCGTTCTTGTAGGTGAGCTCGCAAGTGGGGGAGCCTTTGATGCCCATCTTGTTCTCGATGCGACGGACGTCGACGCCGCCGTTGCGCTTGTCGTAGATGAACATGGAGAGGCCGCGGCCGTCGGTGGTGCCTTCCTCGGAGCGGGCGAGGACGAGGTGGATGTCGCTGTCGCCGTTGGTGATGAAGCGCTTGACGCCGTTGAGCACCCAGGTGCCGTCTTCCTTCTTAGTGGCCTTGAGCATTACGCTCTGGAGGTCGGAGCCGGCATCGGGCTCGGTGAGGTCCATGGACATGGTCTCGCCCTGGCATACGCGGGGGATGTAGCGCTCCTTCTGGTCCTCAGAGCCAAACTCGTAGATGGTCTCGGCGCAGTCCTGAAGGCCCCAGAGGTTCTCGAAGCTGGTGTCGGCGCGGCTGACGATGTCGGCGGCCATGATGTAGGGGGTGATGGGGAAGTTGAGACCGCCCAGACGACGGGGCATAGCCATGCCCATGAGGCCGGCCTGGCAGCAGGCCTTGAGGTTCTCGACGGTGCCGGGAGCGTAGGATACGCGGCCGCCGGCAACGGTGGGGCCGTCATGGTCTACGCCTTCGGCGTTCGCGGCGATCTGGCCGCCGCAGAGGTCGCCGACGATTTCGAGGACGCGGTCATAGTTGTCCATAGCGTCTTCGAAATTGATGGGGGCGTAGTCGAATTTCTGTGCGTCGGTGTAGTCGCGCTCTTTGAGGGCCACGATCTTGCGCATCATCGGGTGGGAGAGATGATGCTTGAGGTCGGGATTATCGGTATAGAAGTTAGCCATTATTTCGAGTTTTTCTTGTAATATTTAATGAGCTTGGGCACGACGTCCTCGACGTTGCCGGTGATGACGTAGTCGGCGATGGAGTTGATGGGCGCGTTGGGGTCGTTGTTGATGGAGATGATGATGGAGGAGTCCTGCATGCCTGCGATGTGCTGGATCTGGCCGGAGATGCCGCAAGCGATGTAGAGCTTGGGGCGGACGGTGACGCCGGTCTGGCCGATCTGACGGTCGTGCTCGGTGAAGCCAGCGTCGACGGCAGCGCGGGAGGCGCCTACCTCGCCGCCGAGGGTGGCAGCCAGGTCGTGGAGGAGCTGGAAGTTTTCTTTACTGCCCACGCCGTAGCCGCCGGCCACGATGATGTGGGAGTTTTTGATGTTGATTTTGGACTTCTCGATATGGCGGTCGATGATCTCGACGGCGAAGTCGGTGTGATCGACGTATTTGTTGACGTCTTTCTCGATGACCTGACCTTTGTGGTTGGGGTCGAAGACCTCTTTCTTCATGACACCCTCGCGGACGGTGGCCATCTGGGGACGGCACTCGGGGTTGACGATGGTGGCCACGATGTTGCCGCCGAAAGCGGGGCGGATCTGCAGGAGCAGGTCTTTGTATTCCTTGCCGGTCTTAGCGTCTGTGTGGTCGCCGATCTCGAGGGCGGTGCAGTCGGCGGTGAGGCCGCTGTGGAGGCAGGAGGATACGCGGGGGCCGAGGTCGCGGCCTATGCATGTGGCGCCCATCAGGCAGGCCTGGGGCTTGATCTCCTTGAAGAGGTTGATGAGGATGGCGGCGTGGGGGTTGGATGTGTAGGGGAAGAGGCGGGGGTCGGCGAATTTGTATACGGTGTCGGCGCCGTAGGGGAAGATCTGGTCTTCGACGCCGTCGAGCTTGTCGCCGATAACCACGGCTTCGAGCTTGACGCCGAGCTTGTCGGCGAGTTTGCGACCCTTGGTGAGGAGCTCGAGGGAGACGTCGGCGATGCGGCCTTCGTCGAACTCGCAATATACTATGAGGTTGTTCTGGTCAGTCATGATTGTTTAGCCTATGGTGTGGTTGGCGATAAGTTCCTTGATGAGGTCTTCGATCTGCTGGTCGTCGTCGTCCATGCGTCGGCTTTCTTTAGCGGTGAAGACGACGTTTTCGATGGATTTGACCTTTGTGGGGGATCCGGGGAGGCCGATCTGGGCGGGGTCAGCGTCGACAAAGGCAGCACCCCACTCGTTGAGCTGGAGGAAGGGGCGCTTCTCGACGAGCTCTTTGATCTCGGGGGCGAGCTTGGCCATCTCGCTGGGGGTGACGGCGTATTTGTATTTCATGACGCGCATGGCGTTGCGGGGGCGGCACTCGGGGGCGCTGCTTCCCACGGTGACGAGGCAAGGAAGGGGAGCCTTGACGGTCTCGACGCCGTTCTCGAGGCGGCGCTTGACGGTGATGTGGCCGTCGGCGAGGTCAACGATTTCCTCGGCGTAGGTGACCTGGGGGATGCCGAGCTTCTCGGCGATCTGGGGGCCTACCTGGGCGGTGTCGCCGTCGATGGCCTGGCGGCCGCCGAGAATGAGGTCATAGTTGCCGAATTTCTTCACGGCCTGGGCCAGGGAGTAGGATGTGGCGAGGGTGTCGGCACCGCCGAGGGCGCGGTCGGTGAGGACGATGCCGCCGTCGGCACCGCGGAAGATGGCCTCGCGGATTACCTCGGCTGCTCGGGGGAGGCCCATGGTGAGGATGGTGACGGTGGAGCCGGGGTTGGCGTCCTTGATGCGGAGGGCCTGCTCCAGGGCGTTGAGGTCCTCGGGGTTGAAGATTGCGGGCAGGGCGGCACGGTTGATGGTGCCGTCCTCCTTCATCGCATCTTTGCCCACGTTGCGGGTGTCGGGCACCTGCTTGGCGAGCACAATGATGTTGAGACTCATATGGATTATGATTTAGCGTGAGAGCGCGGCGGCGGCCGAAGGGCCGCGGCCGCGCTCGTTGATGAATATTAGCGGTTGTCTACGATAGGGAACTGGCGCTTGAAGACTTCTTTGAAAGATATAATGGTCTCTGTGCGCGATGCTTCGAGCTTCTGGAAGTTTTCCTGGATGATTTGGAGGAGATGGTCGTTGTTACGGGCCACGACTTTAGTGAAGATGTCGTAGTGGCCTGTGGTGAAGTGGCATTCCACCACCTCGGGGATTTTTTCGATGTCGGCGATGACGGTGCTGAACTTCGTGGGGTCGTTGAGGAGGACACCGATGTATGCGCAGGTCTCGTAGCCGAGGCTCTCAGGGTTGATCATGCACTCGGTGCCGCGCACGATGCCGCGGGCCATGAGCCGCTGCAGACGCTGGTGTATGGCCGCGCCGGAAACGCCCAGCTCGCGGGCGATCTCCAGGTAAGGCTTACGGCCGTCGTCGGCAAGCTTCTGGAGGATTTGAAGGTCAGTCTTGTCAAGATGTTGACGATTCATATGTATTGTGTTTTTAGGTCGATGATTGGTCGGAATAATGCGAAAGAACAAAATTCGCGCAAATTTAGTGATAATTTTACAATAATAAGCCGAAAAAACGTTAAATTTGCATTATGAAGGTATTAAAGTTTAAGAGATTCGCGTCTGTTGAGGCCTGCGAGAGGGCCGCAGCGCTAAAAATTTATATGGAGTCGTTTCCTGCGAGCGAGCGCCGGCCGGTGACCGACCTTGTGGCCCGCGCCGAGCGCGGCGACGTAGAATTCTGGCTCGCCATGGATGACGGCGACGTGGCCGGCATAGCCACGCTGTGGCGCTTGCCCGCCTCAAGATGGGCTTATGTGGAGCACCTGGCCGTATCCCCCACCCTTCGCGGCTCAGGTCTGGGCGTGCAGATGGTGCGTTGGCTCGCGGAGCGCGCGGGAGTGCCCGTGGTGCTCGAGGCCGAGCCGCGGGAGAGCGGAGAGCTGGCTCGCCGACGCATAGGCTTCTACGAGCGCCTCGGCTTCAAGGCTCATCACGAATTCGCGTATGTGCAGCCGCCCTACGCGCCCGAGCTGCCGGAGGTGCCATTGACCCTACTCACCCTTGGCAGCGACGCGCCGCCGCTCGAGGCCCTGGCGAAGGAGCTGCGCGAGCGCGTGTACTGCGTAGCTGGATTCGGGGAGGAGAGTTGATTATATGACCCAAATTTTGGCTGCCTTAGTAATTCCCCCGCTGTGAGGGTGGGCATTACGGTTTTGCGGCCGAACAGACCGTTAGGCCATACAATATGATTATTTTTAGGTCTTTAGCGTTGTGGCGGTCGCCACAGGTGGCGACCCTACCCCCTTCATAATTAACGAATTATCTTATCGGACGGCCGCGACAAATTTGCGGCCCTACTATTCCGTGTCACCGCGGGTGTTGTCGTGGCCGGAACGAACGTTGGGCCATATTATGTTGTTGAGCCTCGAAGATAGATGTGTGTGAATATGCGGACGCACGAGCCGTGCGTCCCTACATCCAGGCGGTCAACGTGTTATGTGATCATACGGCCGCTCCGACCGAGCGGCCCTACAATATGGGGGATCGGGGTAGTCGTTGGCGTTGACATTGGGTTGATAAAGCAGCGGCGGGGCGCCTTGTGGGGCGCCCCGCCGAGGTATAGGGGGATGAATGGGAATTAGCGAACGAGGGATACGATGAATTCCTTGGCATCCTCGGGATCGGGAGCGATCACGAGCTTGCCTTCGCGTGCGAGCCAGCCGATGGCTGCGAACGCCTCTTTGTCTTTGAGTTTGGTGATTTTCTTGATTTGCTTCAGGCCGAGAGCTTCAGCCTCGTTGAGTGCCTGCCAGAGCTGGCCGGCGTAGACGCCGATTTGATCTGTGTTCATGTCTGTGAAGTTTAAATTAGTTAGACAATCTATATTTGAAATTTCGGTGTTTGCTAAAATTTTCGGCAAAAGTAAGAAAATTTCACCGAATTAGCAAATTTTCACTTAAAATTTATTGATTTTCATATCATTTTCTTCTTTATTATTAAAACAAGCGAGAGAGGGAGAAAGTTGCGCGGCGGAGCTAATATTTTAGATTTCAGGATGTTGGCGACAGAAAGAGAATGTGGCAATTATCATTTAGGGGCGGGGGCGCTATTGCGCGGTATGCGGGAAATAATTATATTCGCGGCAGAATAAAAATACTGCATACTATGAATAAGAACGGAATCTTCATCGCGGCCGGCCTCGCGGCCCTGGGCTTGCTTTTAGGCATATTCATCTACATCTCCGCCATGGCGATGGTGGACCGCGACCGCCAGGTGACGGTGCGCGGCCTGGCCACCCGCGAGGTGATGGCCAACAAGGTGACATGGCCCATCGTCTACAAGCTCGCCGGCAACGACCTGCAGGCTCTCTACGCCCAGTTTGAGGCCAACAACAAGGTTGTGGCCGAATACCTTACGAGCAACGGTATCGCAGAGAGTGAGATATCCGTCGGCGCTCCCGACATCACCGACAACCAAGCGCAGAACTACGACTCCCGCGCTCCGTACCGCTACCTGCTGACATCCGTGACCACCGTGACCTCGGGGCAGGTGGAGAAGGTGCGCACGCTGATCAACCGCCAGGGCGAGCTACTGAAGAAGGGCATCGCCGTGACGGCGGGCGACTGGAACTATCGCATATCCTACGAGTACACAGACCTGAACGCCATCAAGCCCGACATGATAGCCGAGGCCACGGCCAACGCCCGCGCGGCGGCAGACAAGTTCGCCGAGGACTCGCACAGCGAGGTCGGACGGCTGCTTCAGGCCAGCCAGGGCCAATTCTCCATTGACGACCGCGACCCTTACACTCCTTATATAAAAGAGGTGCGCGTGGTTTCGTCGCTCACCTACGCCATCAAATAAAGCGCCATGCCACGCTACGTCGTAGACAACTACGTGGTGTATGAGGTGCAGGGCGACGGCAGCCGCCGCGAGTGCGCATACATCGAAGAGAACGGCGAGGTAGTGCCGTACGACGCCACGACATCGAAGTTGTCGTTCCCCGCTCCCAAAGATGCGCCGACCCCTGCCGCTGGCAAGCGCCAGTCGGGGGGCTGGCTGGTGGTGGCAGTGACAGTGTTGGCCCTGGGCTGCGCCGCGCTGGGCACGATGCTATACCAAGAGCGCGAGGACAGGGGCAACGACCACGCGCAGAGCGAGAGACAACTCACAGACGCGCAGAGTCGCATAGACGATTTAGAGGGCACCGTAGCTGAGCTGCGCGAGCAGGTGTCGGAGCTTAAAGCCAGCAACAGCGAGGCTACCGCGGCGCTTGACAAGGCAGCGGAGAAGATGCCCTTCATCGTGCAGCAGATACAGGTGGGCAACGTCTACAGCGACAACAGCATAGAGACGCAGTACGGCTCGACGATACATGCGTCGCGGACGATGTTCCTGCGTCCGAAAATCACATATTACGGCCTCACTGACGGCAGCAACGAGCTGACGGTGAAGTGGATATACCCCGACGGGAAGACCTCGCAACAACCCGCCCACTCCTACTCAACCGAGAAGGGAAGCCATACGCTGGAGCTCCTTGGCTGGGGCAACAGCAACATGGGCTACTGGAAGTCGGGCAACTACCGCGTGGAGCTGTGGCGCGGCGGCGTGTGCCTGGGGTCGACGGCGTTCACGGTGTGGAAGTAAGAGCAGTTAACCTCAAATTTTGAAGACAATTTTGCATTTTCAACTTTAATGCGTACTTTTGCGTTAAGGTAAAGAGCAAAAAAAATAGATATGAATCATATGGCACGTTCAAGAAACAAACCGAATAAGGAATACTCGTCAATGTCAGACGAAGCTCTGGCCGCGCTCCTGGCAGCTGATTATGAACGAGCACCCTACGAATTCGCTTCCGAGCATGCCAATGACGCAGTTAAGACAGATGATGTACTTCCCAACACCTCTGCGCGAGGAATTGAACCGATGAAGAAATGGCTGTAAGCTCGGTGCATCAGAGAGAAATTGTCGAAGTATCATTCAAATTTCTCGACGGAGTGGACAGAATCCATCCGGCCCTCGTTATATCTGCAGATGCACTACAAGAGGCCGAAGAGGGGATGTTTTATGCCGTATTGATTTCATCTAAAAATATCCATCCAGAATACACGATCGAAATTTGCCCGAATGATATTCTAGGCCAAAGCCTTACTAAGAGGTCATACTTCGTCACACATTTCATTGCTTATTTTACGCTTTCAGATATCGTAAGTCGACGTAATCAGTTTTTGAAAAAGGATAAATTCAATGATGTCGTCAATACTATAATAGACAACATATTCGGCGACGAATTATAATGTAGGTAAGCACGGTCAGTGCGCCCGTAGGACGGCACAAAGTAGAAAAAAGGTTAGCAATGTTGATGTTATCGAGGGATGCATCGTGGTACAGCCTACGTGAGGGTGTTTTCTCATTCAGGGCGTTTTCGAGGGCGTTATCGCGGCCGAACCGGCCGTTCGGCCCTACCGAGTGGGGGATAGAATATTTTTTTATGCGGGAATATGTTTTAAAACATGTTTTTGTTAGGGGATTTTTTTGTAAATTTGCGCAAAATTTAAGCCGTGCGAAAACTGCTTAAATCTATGCCAGCAACTAATCATTATACATACTTACTTATAAATCAATCACAATCATGAAGAAAATCTTCAGTGCGCTTGCTGCATGCGCCATCGCGGCCCAGGCCGTGAGCGCGGGTGCGCAAACCTTTGTGGGCGCTCGCGATGATTTCCGCGACGAGACCATCTACTTCGCGATGACGACGCGATTCTACGATGGCGACCCCATGAACAATGTGTGCGGCTGGGACCACCAGAACGTGCAGATCGCGAACAACGACCCCGACTGGCGCGGCGACTTCGCCGGCCTGATCGAGAAGCTCGACTACATCAAGGCTCTGGGCTTCACCACTGTGTGGATCACCCCCGTGGTGCAGAACTGCTCTGGCACTGACTTCCACGGCTACCATGCCATGGACTTCCAGAACGTCGACCTCCGCTACGAGAGCCGCAAGGAATGGGGCAGCGAGAAGGATGTCAAGTTCCAGGACCTGATCAACGCGGCCCACTCCAAGGGCATGAAAGTGGTGCTCGACATCGTGCTCAACCACACCGGCAACTTCGGTGAGAAAGGCCTGTGCGAGCTTTTCTATCGCAGCCAGAACATCAAAGACCAGGCCAACGTGTCGGCTTCGCTTATCCCCAACTACGATAAGCTGCCCTCCAACTACAACGACCTCTCCGGCGAAGCGCAGTACGCAGCTCGTTTCCCCTATATGAAAAACAATAATGGTCAGAACCTCGACACCCACAACTATTACCACCACTCCGGCAACAGCTGGAACTGGGACCTTCCCAACCGCTGGTGGGGCCAGATCGCTGGCGACTGCGTGGACCTGAACACCGAGAACCCCGCCGTGTCGAAATATCTGGTGGAGTGCTACGGCAAGTTCATCGAGATGGGCGTTGACGGTTTCCGTATCGACACCACTGGCCACATCTCCCGCCTGACGTTCAACACTTCGTTCATTCCCCAGTTCAACGAGCTGGCTGAGAAATACAAGGCTGCCCGCAACGGTGGTCCGTTCTTCATGTTCGGCGAGTGCTGCCAGCGTTTCCAGGGCTCTGTGACCTACCGCGACCAGCCTAACCTCTCGAGCTACTACTACCAGTGGAAGTCTCCCCAAAACCTGGTGGACCAGTGGAACTGGGACGAGACCTACTGGGACAACCAGGTGATCCTCGACGGCCAGGACTTCGTGCGCGGCAACATGACTCTCTGCGTTGCAGAAGAGCCCAACGCAATGCCCACCTCCGACAACGCCTTCATGAAGAACGGCGCATGGCACGATCCTGACTACAGCAAGTACAGCGGCTTCTCCACCATCGACTTCCCCACCCACTACGGCTTCAATAACGCCGACTATGTGGTGAACCTGGCCAAGGGCGGCGACAAATACTACAACGACGCCTCCTACCTGGTGACCTATGTTGACTCTCACGACTATTGCCCCGGCCCCAACGACCTCACCCGCTTCAACGGCGGCACCGCGCAGTGGGCTGAGAACCTGTCGCTGATGTTCACCTTCCGCGGCATCCCCTGCATCTACTACGGCTCTGAGGTTGAATTCCAGAAAGGCAAGAAAGTGGACGCCGGCGGCACCGACGATCCCGTTAAGGACTCCGGCCGCGCTTATTTCGGCCACTACCTCGAGGGCAGCGTCACCGCAAGCGACTTCGCCAACTACTCCGCTTCTGGCAACGTGGCCAAGACCCTGAACGGCGACCTCTCGCAGCACATCATCCGCCTGAACCAGATCCGCGCCGCTGTGCCCGCTCTGCGTAAAGGCCAGTACACCTTCGACGGCTGCTCGGCCAACGGCGGCTGGGCTTTCAAGCGCGCCTACAAGAACGAGTCCTTCGCCCTGGTTGCCCTCAACGGCGGCGCTACCTTCACCGGCGTTCCCAACGGCACATATGTTGATGTTGTTACCGGCAAGAGCTACAACGTGACCAACGGCTCCGTGACCGTAGACGCACCCAAGAGCAAAGGCCAGGTGCGCGTGCTGGTGAAAGACTGGAAAGGCGGTCAGGTGGGCGTTGACGGCAAGTTCATCTACACCACCTCTGCCGTGGCTCACGGCGGCGACGTGAAATTCACGGACCCCGGCACCACCCAGTTCTACACCGCAGACGACGCCGTGGGCCAGCCCTCCGTGAAGTTCAACCCCTCCGGCACTTCCTTCAAGACCGAGACCATGACCATCACCGCCACCCTCAGCGAGGGCGCTACCAGCGGCTGGTACAAGGTTGGCAATAACGCCCAGGTGACCCTCACCCCCGGCCAGAGCAAGCAGTTCACCATCGGCTCCGGCATGGCCTACGGCGAGAGCGTGACCGTGACCTGGGGCGCAGACCAGTACACCGGCAAGGAGACCTACCGCAAGGTTGACCCCAACGCAGTGATCACTGTCTACGTCACCGCACCCTCCGCTCCCAACCTCTATGCTTGGGAGGGCGCAACCCAGTTCAACGGCGCATGGCCCGGCAAAGCCCTGACCAACACCGAGGAGATCGAGGGTCGCACCTTCTGGTACATGTCCTTCCCCGACGTGCAGGAGAGCCTGAGCATCATCTTCAACAACAACGGCCAGCAGACTGCCGACATCACCGGCATCACCGGCGACGTCTACTATGAATACGACGGCGGCAGCAACGCCAAGGCTATCGAGGTGAACCGCGGCCCCGTGGCTCCCAAGATCAGCGCCAACCCCAAGAGCGGCACGAAGTTCAACGACAAGCTGCAGGTGACCCTCACCGCCAGCCCCGCCGCTGACATCTACTACACGCTCAACGGCACCCCCGCCTCCGCTTCCGCAACCAAGTACACCGGCCCCATCACCCTCACCGAGACTACCACCATCAACGCTTACGCCAAGAACGAGGTGGGCGAGACCCGCATGGCCTTCACCTACACCAAGACCGACGCGCCCGTGGTCGAGGAGTGGCACGCTTACTTCGACAACTCATCCAGCAACTGGAGCAACGTCAACGTCTACAGCTGGGATGACAACCACCAGGGCAACAACGCCTTCACCGGCGCATGGCCCGGCAAGGCTCTGACCGAGACTGTGCAGTATAACGGCAAGACCCTCTACCACTTCTGCTTCACCCCCGAGGGCGAGCTGAAGAACCCCATGATCATCTTCAACGGGGGCGGCCAGCAGACTGCTGACCTCGTCTTCGAGAACGGCGGCATCTACAACGCCTCCGGCAAGATCGGCGAGTACATCTCCGGCATCACCGACGCCGTTAGCGCCGAGGCCGGCATCAAGGTGTACGCCCAGGGCGGACGTCTGGTGATCGTGGCCGATGCTGACTGCCAGGTGGCAGCCGTGCGCATCGACGGCACCGTGACCATGCTGCCCGTTGTGGCTGGCCACAACTACTATGAGCTACCCCGCGGCTTCTACATCGTGGGCAAGACCAAAGTGATCATCTAATTCCCCCACTCCCGCAAGGGATACACAAACCAGAGAGCCCGAGGCCACGCGCCCCGGGCTCTTTTTTTGCGCGCACCGGCAGATGAGAGTCGCTGAAAAGACGCAAATTAGAAAATAATGTGTAATTTTGTAATTTGAAACGCAAAATACCACTTCAGCCGAGATGTCATTCTGGAATAGGATACGGGAAAGCTTCAACGGGACGCAGAGGAGGGCGGCGCAGCTGGATGCCTCGCGCTTTGTGTTCGTGGACGTCGAGGTTGGCGTCAACGATAAGCGCATCCACGACATCGGCGCTCTGCTTTGGGACGGCAGGCCGTATCATGCGGCGAGCAAACAGGGCCTCATGGACTTCATCAAGGACGAAGACTTCATATGCGGCCACAACGTCATAAACCACGATGCCAAATTCCTGTTCGGCGACCGCAAGCCCAGGCAGATGTTCGTGGACACGCTTTACATGTCTCCCCTGCTCTTTCCCGAGCGGCCGTACCACCGACTGGTGAAAGACGACAAGCTCCTGACCGACCAGGTAAACAATCCCCTTAACGACTGCAAGAAAGCCCGCGACCTGCTCAACGAGGAGGTGGCGCAATGGCATGCGCTGCCGGAAGCTGTGCAGTCGATATTCGCGACCCTGCTCAACGGGCGCGACGAGTTCAAGGGCTTCTTAGCTTTTGTCGGCGCTCAAGCCGTGGACAAGGCATCCCTGCCCGAGATGATCAGAGAGCAATACCGCGGCAAGATCTGCGACAACGCCGACATCGAGAGCATCGCGGCGCGGCACCCGGTGGAGCTGGCCTATGCGCTCGCGCTGATCAGCACATCCGACTTCCGGTCGGTGACGCCGCCATGGGTGCTTTATAATTACCACCACGTGGAGAATGTGGTGCGACAGCTGCGCCACACCCGCTGCGAGCATGGATGCGCATACTGCGACTCTGCCCTTGACGCTCGCCTCCACCTCAAGCGCTTCTTCGACTTCGACGCCTTCCGCACCTACGACGGCGAGCCTCTGCAGGAGAGCGCCACGCAAGCCGCCGTGGACGGCAAATCGCTCTTGGCCATCTTCCCCACGGGCGGCGGCAAATCGCTGACGTTCCAGCTCCCGGCGCTGATGGAGGGGCGGTCGGTGCACGGTCTCACGGTGGTGATCTCGCCCCTGCAGTCGCTGATGAAAGACCAGGTGGACAATCTGGCCGAGAAAGGCATCTCGGAGGCTGTGACCATCAACGGCTTGCTCGACCCCATCAGCCGCGCAGAGGCCATACAGCGCGTGCTTGACGGCGACGCTTCGCTGCTCTATATCTCGCCGGAGATGCTGCGCTCGAAGACCATAGAGCGCATTCTGTTGTCGCGGCATGTATCGCGCATCGTAATTGACGAGGCGCACTGCTTCTCGTCGTGGGGCCAGGATTTCCGCGTGGACTATCTGTACATTGGCAAATTCATACAGCAATATCAGAAAAAGAAACGTTGCGCGCAGCCCATCCCCGTGTCATGCTTCACGGCCACGGCAAAGCAGAAGGTAATACAGGATATATGCGACTATTTTAAGTCGACGCTCAATCTTGACCTTGAACTCTACGCCACGGCAGCCGCACGCACCAATCTGCGCTACTCGGTGGTGCACGCCGACACTGACGAGGATAAATACGGGAAGCTGCGAGCACTGATAGCCGAGTCGACATGTCCGACGATTGTCTACGTGTCGCGCACCAAGCGCACCGTGGAGTTAGCGTCAAAGCTCAGCCGCGACGGCTTCAAGGCTTTGCCATTCCACGGCCGAATGAAGTCTGATGAGAAAATCGCCAATCAAGAGGCCTTTATGACAGACCAGGTGCGCATCATCGTGGCCACGTCGGCCTTCGGCATGGGCGTGGATAAGAAGGACGTGGGCTTGGTGATCCACTATGATATTTCCGACTCTCTGGAGAACTATGTGCAGGAGGCAGGCCGCGCGGGCCGCGACCCGCATCTGCAGGCCAGGTGCTATGTGCTATACAGCGACGGCGACCTTGACAAGCACTTCGTGCTGCTGAACCAGACCAAGCTGAGCATAAGCGAGATACAGCAGGTGTGGAAGGCCGTCAAAGACACCACTCGCCGCAGGCCGCGCATGTGCAGCTCGGCCCTGGAGATTGCTCGCATGGCGGGGTGGGATGACTCAGTCTACGACATAGAGACGCGCGTGCGCACAGCGCTGTCGGCTCTCGAGCAGGCAGGATATCTGGAGCGCGGCAACAATGTGCCGCATGTCTACGCCACGGGCATTACGGTGAAGAACCTCGACGAGGCGCGCCAGCGCATCACGGACTCGCCTCTATTCGAGCAAGAGGAGGTGGAGAACGCCGTGCGCATTATCAAATCGCTAATTTCAAAGAAATCACGCGCGCAGGACGACACCGAGGCCGAGACACGCGTGGACTATCTGGCCGACCTGTTGGGCCTGTCGAAATCGGAGATTATCTCTTGCGTTGAGCGCATGCGCCAGGAGGGCATCCTGGCCGATTCAAAGGATATCACGGCCTTTCTGAATGATGCCGGAGAGTCGGAGAACGCATCCAAGCGCTTGCTTGACCGCTTTGTGAAGCTGGAGCGCTACATCCTGGGGCTGCTGTCGGCTGAATCGTTCCGTATCTCATACAAGCAGCTCAACGACAACGCTCACCGCGACGGCGTGGAAAGTGCCAAGGAGAAGGACATACGCACCCTGCTGCATTTCCTCACCATCAAGGGCTATGCGATGAAGAGGGCGTATGACGCGAACACTATAGAACTCTCGTGCCGCGTGAGCATCGACCAGGTGCTACAACGCTTTGAAAAACGCCTACAAATCTGCCAGTTCATCATAGACTGGCTATATAAACTGGTGTCTCCGCCGCAGGGCAACGAAGAGGGCAAGAAGACCGACGGACTGCAATTCTCCGTAATCGAGCTCCTCAACGACCTGCGGGCCAATGGCGACACGTTGATGTGCTCCATGCGCGATGCCCAGCTCGAGGAGGTGGAGGAGGCGCTGCTTTATCTCTCCAAAATAGGAGCCTTGAAGCTGGAGGGCGGTTTTCTCGTGCTTTACAACGCCATGGACATTCGTCGCCTCAAAGACATCAGGCTGCGGTATAAGAAGGACGACTACCGCATGCTCGACGAATTCTACCGCCAGCGCATACAACAAGTGCATATCGTGGGCGAATTCGCCAACCTGATGGTGCGCGACTACGCGGCAGCCTTGGCTTTCGTGCAGGACTACTTTCAGATGGACTATAAACAGTTCATCGCCAAATACTTCAAGGGGGACCGCCTTACCGAGATCAATCGCAATATCACGCCGGAAAAGTACGCCCAGATTTTCAGCACGCTCTCTGAAAAGCAAACTGAGATAATCACCGACAAAGAGTCGCGTTGCATAGTGGTGGCTGCTGGCCCTGGCAGCGGAAAGACGAGGGTGCTGGTGCACAAGCTCGCGTCGCTGCTGCTCTTGGAGGACGTAAAGCACGAGCAGCTGCTGATGCTCACCTTCAGCCGCGCCGCGGCCATTGAGTTCAAGCAAAGGCTTATGGCCTTGATCGGCAACGCCGCCCACTTCGTGGATATCAAGACTTTCCATTCTTATTGCTTTGACCTGTTGGGCCGCGTGGGCAACCTCGACGACGCGAAGGACGTGGTGGAGCAAGCGGCACAGATGATCAAGAACGGCGAGGTGGAACCTAACCGCATCGCCAAGACAGTGCTCGTGCTTGACGAGGCCCAAGATATGAGCTATAATGAGCACCTCCTGGTGGAGGCACTGATGCAGGCCAACGAGGAGATGCGCGTGATAGCCGTGGGCGATGACGACCAGAATATCTACGAGTTCCGCGGCGGAGACGCGAAATATATGCAAGAGATGCTTTCCACCCCGGGCGCACGGTTCGTGGAGATGACCGACAACTATCGCAGCAGCCAGCACGTGGTGATTTTCGCCAACGCTTTTGCCAAAAAGATATCCAGACGCATGAAGACGCAGCCCATCCGCTCGATGAGCCAAGAGGGCGGCGCGGTGGGCATACGCCGGCATGAGTCGCCGATGATGTTCCAGCCCGTGGTGGACGACCTTTTGGCCCACCGCGGCGGGGGCACGGCTTGCGTGCTGACTCAGACCAATGCGCAGGCCGCCATAGTGGTGGCCCTCCTCCGCAAAAACGGCGTCAGCAGCCGTCTGGTGCAGAGCATGGATGGATTCAAATTCTTGAACCTGGCCGAGGTGCGCATGTTTATCAAGCTCATCACCAAGGATCAGAAGCCGACTATAATCCCCGAGGAGGTATGGGAAGAGGCCAAAGCAAAGACCTTCGACATGTACCGGTTCTCTGCCAGCCTGCCCTACCTGCAGCGGTGCATAGCCCTGTTCGAGGAAACGAACAAGGCGAAATATCTGACGGATTTTCAGGAGCTTGTGTTTGAATCGTCGGTGGAGGATTTCTCTGACTTTTCCGGCATCGACGTGGTGGTGTCGACCATCCATAAGTCAAAGGGGCGCGAGTTCGACGACGTCTTTATGTTAATCGAACAGCCCAAGGAAATTAACGACAGCGTGCTGCGTCCTCTTTACGTGGGCGCGACCCGAGCGAAGCGCAGACTGTTCATTCACACAGACTGCTCGCTGTTCGACGGGCTTCCGGTTGACGAATATACGCGCACCACGCAGGCTTTCGATTGGCCTGATGAAATACTGCTGCAGCTAACGCACAAGGATGTCAACCTGGGATTCTTCAAGCCGATAAAAAGGGTGATTCTGTCCCTGCGCGCGGGTCAAGAACTCCGCTTCGAGAATAACCTTTTCTACGTGCCGGGAACAAATCAGGCGGTGGCGCAGCTGTCGCAAAAAATGCAGACTGAGTTGCGCGGTTGGGAAGAAAAAGGGTATGCGGTGAAGCGCGCAGTGATTCGATTCATAGTGGCGTGGCGCCCTAAAGACGCCCCGCGCGAAGAAAAGGATACAGCAGTGCTTCTCCTCGACCTCACCCTCTGCCGTAAAGCAGGCGTATAATTGTCATATTTCGCGTCTGAACCGACCGTTCGTACGGGAAAGATGGTAATTATGAGATTGACACCCATTTCGGCGGTCGCCACAGGTGGCGACCCTACAGCTAACGCATTGACTACGCAGATGTTATCTTGAGCTGCACCATGGTACAGCACTACATGCGGACTGTATCCAGTGCTGGTGTTTTTGCAGCAGAGGGCAGCTGAGATTATCTCTGAGGTTTTTTGCCAGGGTTTGGGCGGGGGGAGAAGAGGCGCTGGATGAGGTCGGGGCGATGGAGGCGGCGCAGGCGGCGCATTATCTCGGGGCGGCGGGCGGCGTCGTACCAGAAGAAGTACATGCGTTGCAGGAGCTTGTCTTCGGGGCGGGTGGCGGTGTAGAGCTTCTCGCCGGTGTAGGGGTGCACGCCGCTGTAGTAGATCTCGGTGGCGACGGTCATGGGCGTGGGGGTGAAGTCCTGAACCTGCTCGAGGTGGAAGTTGAGGTCGCGGGTCTCTGCGGCGAGCTCGGCCATGTCTTCTTCGCGGCAACCGGGGTGGGATGAGATAAAGTATGGTATGAGTTGCTGCTGCAGGCCCGCGCGGTCGTTGACCTTGTGGAAGAGCTCGTTAAACTGTTTAAAGAGGCTGAAGCTGGGCTTGCGCATGACGCGAAGCACCTCGTCGCTGGTGTGCTCGGGGGCCACTTTTAGGCGACCGCTGACGTGGTGGGTGATGAGCTCTTCGTTGTAGCGGCGATTCGTGGCGTCGACTTTGGCGTTGCCAGTGGGGAGCATCGATAGGTCGTAGCGCACGCCGGAGCCGACGAAGGACTTCTTCACGCCCGGGAGCTTGTCGACGGAGCGGTATATGTCGAGCAGGGGTGCGTGGTCGCGGTCGAGGTTGGGGCACGGCGAGGGGTGCAGGCAGGAGGGGCGCAGGCATTTGGCGCAGAGGCTACGGTCTTTGCCGCCGAGGGCGTACATGTTGGCCGATGGGCCGCCGAGGTCGCTGATATAGCCTTTGAAGTCAGGCATGCGGGTGACCTGCTCGGCCTCGCGCATGATGGACTCTTTGGAGCGTGAGGCGATGAATTTGCCCTGGTGGGCCGAGATGGTGCAGAAGGCGCAGCCGCCGAAGCAGCCGCGGTGGAGGCACACGGAGTGGCGTATCATCTCGTACGCCGGGATGCGCTTGCCGCGGTAGCGTGGATGCGGCATGCGGGTATAGGGCAGGTCGAAGGCGGCGTCGATCTCGCCCTGGCTCATGGCGGGGAGCATGGGCGCGGCCTTGATCCAGATGTCACCGGTGCGCTGATAGATGGGCAGACCGCCGTCCATGCGGTTGCTCTGCTGCTCGATGTGGCGGAAGTTGGCAGACTGCAGGCGGCGGTCGCGCAGGCAATCTTCGTAGTTGTTGAGGATGATAAGGTCGTCGCCTGGCTGGGGGGCTTGGGAGGTGCGTATCACACTCTGGCGCAAGTCGGTAATGTCCCCTATCCTCTCGCCGGCATCGAGTCGGCGGGCCAGCTCCACGATGGTGTGCTCGCCCATGCCGTAGAGCAGCATGTCGGCCATGGTGTCGGCCAGGATGGAGGGGCGCAGGCGGTCTTGCCAATAGTCATAGTGAGAGAATCGGCGCAGCGACGCCTCGATGCCGCCGCACACGATGGGAGTGTCGGGGAAGAGCTGGCGGAGGATGCCGCTATAGACAATGGTGGGGTAATCGGGACGCATGCCCGGACGGCCATCGGGGGTGTATGCGTCGTCGCTGCGGCGGCGACGAGCGGCGGTGTAGCGGTTGACCATGGAATCCATGGCACCCGCCGATACGCCGAAGAAGAGGCGGGGCTTGCCGAGCTTGCGGAAGTCGCGCAAGTCGTCTTGCCAGTTGGGCTGAGGCACGATGGCCACGCGGTAACCAGCGGCCTCGAGCGAGCGGCCTATGACGGCAGCGGCGAAGGAGGGATGGTCCACGTAGGCGTCGCCAGTGAAGAGGATGACGTCGAGGTAATCCCATCCGCGTGCCTGCACCTCCTTGACGGTGGTGGGGAGCCAAGCGGAGGGCTTGAGGTTGGTGTAGTCTATATCGTGTGCTGCCATTGCTACTGTTTCATCTTTTCGAGGTGCTTCTGCATGGCCAACATCTCGTCGCGCAGGCGCGCGGCCTCGATGAATTCCATATCTTTGGCGGCCTTGAGCATAAGCTCGCGGGTGTGCTCGATGCTGCGCTCCATCTCCTCGGTGGTCATGTAGGCAACGACGGGGTCGGCGGCCACGTCGGCAGCGGGGCGGAACTCGTCGATGTACTTTCCATCGCTCTTGACAGCACGGCCCTGCGGGGCAGTCTGTTTGCGACCTCCGCGGCCTGGGCGCGCGGGTGCGGGCTCGGAGTCGTCGGTGTCGATGCCGATGATGGCGTTGCGGGCCTTGATGATGGCCTGGGGAGTGATACCGTGCTCGGCGTTGTATTTCATCTGCAGGGCGCGGCGACGCTCGGTCTCGTCGATGGTGAGCTGCATGGAGTCGGTGATTTTGTCGGCGTACATGATGACGGTGCCGTTGACGTTGCGGGCGGCGCGGCCCACGGTCTGCGTGAGCGAGCGGTGGCTACGCAGGAAGCCCTCCTTGTCGGCGTCGAGAATGGCCACGAGGCTGACCTCCGGCAAGTCGAGGCCCTCACGCAGTAGGTTCACGCCCACGAGCACGTCGTAGGTGCCGGCGCGCAGGTCGTCGAGAATCTTGATGCGCTCCATGGTGTCGACGTCGCTGTGGATGTAGGCCGTGTTGATGCCCATCTTGATGAGGTAGGCGTTGAGCTCCTCGGCCATGCGCTTGGTGAGGGTGGTGACGAGGGTGCGCTCGCCGCGCTCTATGCGCGCCTGGATTTCCTCCATAAGGTCGTCGATCTGGTTGAGGCTGGGGCGCACCTCGATCTTGGGGTCGAGCAGGCCAGTGGGACGTATCACCTGCTCTACCACGACGCCCTCGCTGCGCTGCAGCTCATAGTCGGCGGGCGTGGCGGAGACGTAGATGGTCTGAGGGGTCAGGCTCTCGAACTCCTCGAAGCGCAGAGGACGGTTGTCCATGGCCGCGGGCAGGCGGAAGCCGTACTGCACCAGGTTGGACTTTCGCGAGAGGTCGCCGCCGTACATGGCGCGGATCTGGGGCAGGGTGACGTGGCTCTCGTCGATGATGGTTAGGAAGTCCTTCGGGAAATAATCGAGCAGACAGAAGGGTCGCATGCCGGGCTCGCGACCGTCGAAGTATCGGCTGTAGTTCTCAATGCCGCTGCAGTAGCCCACCTCTTTAATCATCTCCACGTCGTAGGTGACGCGCTCATATAGGCGCTTGGCCTCGAGCATCTTGGCTTCGCGCTCGAAGTCGGCCACGGCGGTGCCCAAGTCGAGCTGAATCTGGGCGATGGCCTGCTGCTGACGGGCCTGGGAGGTGACGAAGATGTTAGCGGGGAAGATGTTGAAGGTGTCGTGCGTGCCCAGCGGGGCGTTGTCGCCGACGTACATGGTGCTGATGCTCTCGATCTCGTCGCCCCAGAAGGTGACGCGGAGTATGATTTCCTCGTATGCCAGGCGGACGTCCACCACATCGCCGCGCACGCGGAAGGTGCCACGGGCAAGCTCGGTCTCGGTGCGCGAGTAGAGGGCGCCGACGAGCTTGCGCAGGAACTCCTGTCGGCCCATGCGCATGCCTGTGCGGATGCTGATGGCGTTGGCGTGGAATTCCTCGGGATTGCCGATGCCGTAGAGACACGACACGGACGACACCACGATCACATCGCGGCGGCCGGAGAGCAGGGCCGAGGTTGTGGCGAGGCGCAGCTTGTCGATCTCGTCGTTGATCATCAGGTCCTTCTCAATGTATTTATCCACCGATGGGATGTAGGCCTCGGGCTGATAATAGTCGTAGTAAGAGACAAAGTACTGCACCGAGTTGTTGGGGAAGAAGGCTTTGAACTCGCTGTAGAGCTGCGCGGCCAGGGTCTTGTTGTGGCTGAGCACAAGGGTGGGACGGTTGACCTGCTGAATGACGTTGGCCATTGTGAAGGTCTTGCCGGAGCCCGTGACGCCGAGCAGCGTCTGCGCCGGCGCTCCGTCGTTGACGCCCTGGCTAAGGGCCTGTATGGCCTGGGGCTGGTCGCCCGTGGGCTGATAGTTGGATGAAATCTGGAAATCCATGCTTGCAGAAGAGTGTGCGTGGGAGGTGAAGAGAGATAAAACATGCAAATATACGCGAAAAAAACGTGCCCGCATAGAGCCGTTGGGATTTTTTACAAAAATCCCTCGCCCCGTTTGTATTATTAAACATTATTCCGTAATTTTGCCCGAATTTCCGAGTGCCGCATCTTATCTATCACGGCATTAACACAGACCTTTAATTACATTTCCATTTCTTTATGCCTGTTAGAGCTCAATGCGAAGATTGCCGATGGTACCGCTGCGGAGAGTGCACGCGCTACACGCCTGTGTACGACGGCCTGGCGTGCCATCTGTTCGAGCACAAAAAACACGAATCTACCTCTACGAATAGCCCTGAAGTTTCCATATATTCGTCCAAACGCGCCGAACAAGGATTAACACAAGACGCAGTTCAAATACATGACGATTCTAAAGAATCAAGCGAATGGACTGTATTTGGTGTTCCATACAATATTTTCATGGGGACCGTAATGTGGGCATATTTTTCAATCTGGAATATATTTGGCGACCCAAACAGCTCCTTTTTTCGCAATTGCTATTACTTCGCTTATTGTAGTTTGTGGTGTCATGTGCATAATTGCCTTTAGAAAACGTGATTCTGATGCCGTAGTTTTAGCTTATGTATATTTAGCTATCAATTTTCTGTGTATAGCTTGCAACTATCGGAATGAAAATTTTTCTACATTAACATGGTGGGAATATTGGGCAACATATCTACTTTCATTAGTATATCTTGAAGCGTCAAAAACGGTTAAACGTCTAATACCTCGCTCATCCAGAAAGATAAGATTTCGCGACTGGGTGATTATTGTGTTATCTGCTCTTGTGTTATTGGGAGATATGGCATATCGTATTCGCTTCTTTCACCACTAATTAGTAATGGGTTCCTCTGAATATTGTTAGCAAAATCCGATTTTATTCAGTATTGCTTGTTTTATTATTTAATCCATAAATATCGGCTTGCCTAAAACTATATCCTTTAATTATTCAATTAGATATGCCTGTTAGAGCTCAATGCGAAGATTGCCGATGGTACCGCGGCGGAGAGTGCACGCGCTACACGCCTGTGTATGACGGCCTGGCGTGCCATCTGTTCGAGCACCCTGTCAGCGTAAAGGACAAGAACGTCATGTCTTGTCCGCCCGAAACGGTGGACGACTTCGAGATGCCGGAGCCTCAGCGGCCCGAGCCAGAGCTGGATATACTGACTGAGACGCCGGACCCGACCAGCACGATGTTCTTCGAGCGTATCCGCGGATGGCTGCTGTTCTTCCTAATTGTCTACGTGGGCCTCGGAATGGTAAGGACGGTCATCGCGACAGCGCAAGTGTTTCGGGAAGGTGACATCATGGTTTCCCTATGCGAACTGCTGGTGTGCGCTCTGTTCGTATCGACAGGTGCGCTCACCATTCTGGCATTCCGTCGGCGCGATCCGGATGCCGTGTTCTTGGCAAAGATATTTGTGGCCCTGTGTTTTATCGCAAATGTAATAACACTCGCTTCGGGCGATAATACCCATGCTGCAACTCGAGGCGCGGTGTTAGGCATCATATGGAGCGTAATCTGGTACCTGTATCTTGAGCGGTCTGAGTTGGTGAAGCGTCTGATTCCGCCTGCTTATCGCAAGACTACGAAACGCGGCAAAGCAATCATCATTGCTGCGGCGGCAGTGCTCTTATCCGCTTTTGGCTATGGGTTTTATTTAGGAATAACAGAGGCGCACCGTACCGGCGATGACGGCAGCAACGATGTTGCGGCCCTCACGGGCATCGGCACCGAGGCTGTGGATACGGATGCCGAGGTGTTCTCCGACGGCAACATCGTTTTCTCAGTGGCCTACGGCATAAGATGCACCGAGGGTTACCTCGATGAGGGCGACAAATATTTCAGTCTTGAAGACCCTGTAGCGGAGTCAAGCATGCTTATCCTCAGCGGCGAAGAGAGCGACACATCCAAGCGCACCTTTCTTAAATACTGGGACGCATGGAAGCCTGACGATTTCGAGACTTACGATTACAAGGTGCTCGATGATGGAATAAACGTCGAAGATGACCTGAAGGTGCGTTATCGCACGGTGCGAGTCTATCACGACGACGGGCCGAATGTCGATTGGGAGTATTACATGATCTACCACCTGCCATCGGGCAAAGTGTGCATGATCAGCGCCTACGGCAACGACGAGGAAGGCCACTCGCAAATGCTGGATATGCTCCTCGACATAAAATTTGTTGACGATTGACCACAGGCGGCCAGAGGCGGCCGAAGGTGCGTGGAAAGTCGCGGAAACAACGCCAAATTTTTGCATATTAAATAATTTTTGTAAATTCGCGGATAAGCTATTTCCGTAGCTTGATTCTGCACCCTAAATTGTTAGACCAATCACAAGCTTAAGGCTGTATATCATCTATCCATCACGCTATGATTAAAAAGTTCTTTATCTCCATGCTCGGCGCCTTGGCGGCGTTCTGGCTCAGCATTTTAGTGCTGTTTGTGGGCACTCTGGTGGCTATCGGCATCATCGTGGCCAAGCAGGCCGGCGACTCTCCCGCCATGGGCAGCAAGATCCTGCGCCTCAACCTCTCGGGCGTAATCACCGAGCGGGCCGAGCCTTCGAACTTTTCAGATATGATCCTCTCGGGCTCTACCGAAATGCCCCAGACTCTCGACGACATCCTCAAAGCCATCGCGGCTGCAAAGGATGACAAGGACGTGACATGCATCTTCATCGACTGCGAGGGCTCGGAGGCCGGCCTTGCCACCCGCGAGGAAATCCTGGAGGCCCTGCGCGACTTCAAGCAGAGCGGCAAGACCGTGATGGCATACGCCGACACCTACACCCAGGGCGACTATCTGCTTGCCGCCCAGGCTGATAAGGTATACCTCAACCCCAGCGGCTCGATCGACATCCACGGTCTGCAGTCGTCCACCATCTTCTTCACCGACCTGCTCAAGCGCATGGGCGTGAAAATGGAGATTTACAAGGTGGGTAGCTACAAGAGCGCCGTGGAGCCCTTCATCCGCATGAACATGAGCGACCCGTCAAGGGAGCAGACTCAGGTGTTCCTCTCCCAGATTTGGAAAGACATGGCCCTGGCCATGACCGGCGACAGCGCCCGCAGCCTTGAAGCCGTGGTGCACGCCGCCGATAGCGTGTCGTTCACCTGGCCTCAGGAGCGCTACGTGAGCTCTAAGCTCGTCTCCGAGCTCAAATACCGCCGCCAGGTGGAGGATGAGCTCCGCTCTATGCTCAAACTCAAGGAGGACGACAAGCTGCCCTTTGTCACCCCCGCCGAATACATGGCCGCTAAAGACCTGTCGAAGCCCAGCGGCAAGCACATCGCAGTGCTCTATGCCGTTGGCGACATCGTGGACGATGGTGAAGGCGGCATCGTGGGCCGCAAGATGGTGCCCGAGATCCTGAAGCTCGCCAAAAACAAGGACGTGGTGGGCATGGTGCTCCGCGTCAACTCCGGGGGCGGCAGCGCCTTCGCCTCCGAGCAGATTTGGGATGCTCTTGAGCAGTTCAAGGCCGCCGGCAAGCCCCTGTACGTGTCCATGGGCGACTACGCCGCCAGCGGTGGCTACTACATAAGCTGTGGCGCGGACTCCATCTTCGCCGACAAGGCCACTCTCACCGGCTCGATCGGCATCTTCGGCATGATCCCCAACGCCTCCGAGCTGGTATGCGACAAGCTGAGCATCGGCATCGACACTGTGTCGACCAACGGCCAGGCTCCCTTCCCCTCTCTGCTCTTCGCGCCCAGCAAGCTGCAGAGCGAGGGCATGCAGGCCAGCGTGGAGCGCGGCTATGACCTCTTCACCCGCCGCGTGGCCGAGGGTCGCGGAATCTCGCAGGATAGCGTGAAGGTGATCGGCAGCGGCCGAGTGTGGGATGGACAGACGGCAGTCAAAATCGGCCTGGTGGACGGCATCGCTCCCCTTAGCCGCGTCGTCGCCCTGATGGCCGAGAAGGTCGACCTGGACGCCGACAAGGTAATCGCCTACCCCGAGACGGAGGCCGAGGTCTGGGCGCAGCTCTTCAACGCCCTCAACGCCAAGGTAGACGTTACCGTGCAGGGCATGCCCGCCGAGGAGGCTCTGGAGTATGTGCGCTTCGCCCGCACCATCCGCGAGTTCACGCCCATGCAGGCCCGCATGGAGACCATCATCCTTAAGTAACTCCCACCCTACCCCTGCCTGCGAATACGATGGCCCGCAACGTATGGTTCGCCCGACTGGTGCTCAAGCCGCTGTCCCTGATCTACGGGGCCGGCGTCTGGGTGCGCAACAAGCTCTTTGACTGGGGCGTGCTGCGCCAGCGCGAGTTCAGCGTGCCCGTCATCACTGTGGGCAACCTCGCCGTGGGCGGCACGGGCAAGACACCACATGTGGAATACCTGGTGGAGCTGCTTCGCTATTCATATCACATCGGCGTGGTGAGCCGCGGTTACCATCGCACCACCAAAGGCTTCGTGATGGCCGGACCACGGTCCACGCCTGCCGACATAGGCGACGAGCCATATCAGATATATCACAAATTCGACTGCTCGGTGCCCGTGGCCGTGTGCGAAAACCGCGTGGACGGCATCGAGGAGCTGCTGCGCATCGACCCGAAAATCAACCTCATAATCCTTGACGACGGATTCCAGCACCGCTACGTGAAGCCTGCTCTGCAGGTGGTGCTCACCGAGTGCGGCCGCCCCGTCTTCGAGGATCACCTGCTGCCCTACGGCACCCTGCGCGAGCAAAAGGGCGGCCTAAGGCGCGCCGACATGGTCATCGTCACCAAATGCTCCGACTCGGCAACTGCACTTGACTATACCATCTTCACGCAGAATCTTGATCTGCTGCCTTATCAGAAGCTCTTCTTCTCGAAGATGGTCTACGGCTCGCTGCGGCCCGTGTTCCCCGACCAGGCTCCGGCCGTGGCCCCGTCGCTGGAATGGCTCACCACCGACGATATGATTCTAACCATAGCCGGCATCGCCAACCCGCGCCCCTTCGTGCGCTTCGTCAAGAGCTTCCGCCCAAAGGTGAAGGTCAACGTCTTCGCTGACCATCACAATTTCACGCGCAAGGACATGGCCCTTATCCTGCAACGCTTCAAATCTCTAACCGGCCGCGCCAACTTCATCATCACCACCGAGAAGGATGCCGTGCGCCTGGCCAACTGCCCCTACTTCCCCCACGAGCTGAAGCCTTACATATATTATCTGCCCATCCATGCGGAGGTAATACGCGACTCGGAGGCAGACCTGCTCACGGCCATCAACAGGCTCATCAAATAGCATTCCACTTCCCTCTACCGCCGCATTCGGAGGTAGAGGATTATCACCCAATATAACCCAGAATCAAAACCATGCTCGAAAAAATCAACCAGACCGCGGACTATATCCGCACCCGCGTCAGCGACATGCCCAAGACTGCCATCATCCTCGGCACAGGCCTTGGCGCGCTCGTAGACCACATCGAGGACAAGCTCTTCATTCCATACTCCGAAATCCCCAACTTCCCCGTCAGCACCGTCGAGGGCCACAGCGGCAACCTCATCTTCGGCACCCTCCAGGGCAAGCGCGTGATCGCCATGCAGGGCCGTTTCCACTACTACGAGGGCTATGACATGAAGGCCGTCACCTTCCCCGTGCGCGTGTTCAAGGCCCTGGGCGTGGATACGCTCTTCGTCTCCAACGCCGCCGGCGGCATGAACAAGGAGTTCCGCGTGGGCGACATCATGATAATCACCGACCACATCAACCTCTTCCCCGAGAATCCTCTCCGCGGCAAGAACTACGCCGAGCTGGGCCCGCGCTTCCCCTCAATGACCGAGGCCTACTCCAAGCCCCTGATCGCACTGGCCGACCAGATCGCTGCCGAAAAGGGCATCCGCGTGATGCACGGCGTATATGTCGGCACCCCCGGCCCGACCTTCGAGACTCCCGCCGAGTATGAGTACTTCCGCATCATCGGCGGCGACGCCGTGGGCATGTCCACCGTGCCTGAGGTGATCGTGGCCAACCATGCCGGCATGCGCGTCTTCGGCGTGTCTGTCATCACCGACCTAGGCGGCAAGGACGTCACCGAAGTGCCCACCCACGAGGAGGTGCAGCGCGCTGCCGAGCAGGCTCAGCCCAAGATGATGGAGATCATGCGCGAGCTCGTCAACCGCTTCTAATCTAATTCCCGCTTTCATAAAGGGCTGCACCGCGGTGCAGCCCTTTTCTGCCGCGAAAAACCTTTTTGCCTCCTAATCGGTTTACATTACGGGCCTCCGCGGCTCCATTAAATATTCTTACACCCATGTCAAAAGAAACAGAGATATCCACGCTTGGCGAATTCGGCCTGATCGACCGCCTCACCCAAGATTTCGACCCCAAGCAGCCATCCACCCTGCTCACCGTTGGCGACGACGCCGCGGCCATTGCATATAACCCCGACGAGGAGACACTCGTCACCACCGACCTGCTGCTCGAGGGCGTGCACTTCGACCTCACCTACGTGCCGCTTAAGCACCTGGGCTATAAATCGTGCGTGGTAAATTTCTCCGACGTCTACGCCATGGGCGGCGAGCCACGGCAGATCACGCTGGGCCTGGGCATCTCGTCGCGCTTCACCGTGGAGCACCTGGAGCAGTTCATGGACGGCGTGCGCCTGGCGTGCCAAGTCTATGGCGTAGACCTTGTGGGCGGTGACACCTCGGCTTCCCGCCAAGGCCTGGTGATCAGCATCACATGCATAGGCGCTGTGGCCAAGGGCCAAGCAGTACGCCGCTCCGGCGCCAAGCCCACCGACCTGATTTGCGTGAGCGGCGACCTGGGCGCGGCCTATATGGGCCTGCAGCTCCTCGAGCGCGAGAAATTAGCCGGAGCGGGCAATAAGGACTTCACCCCCGACTTCGCCGGCAAGGAATACATCATCGAGCGCCAGCTCAAGCCTGAGGCGCGCAAGGACGTCATCGCCGAGCTCCGCGAGGCTGGCATCAAGCCCACCTCGATGATGGACGTCAGCGACGGCCTTTCCTCCGAGCTGCTGCACATCTGCAAGCGATCCGACGTGGGATGCCGCATCTACGAAGACCGCATTCCTATCGACTACCAGACGGCCCTCATGGCTGAGGAGCTGAACATGAACCTCGTCACCGCTGCTCTCAACGGCGGCGAAGACTACGAGCTGCTCTTCACCGTGCCCCTGAGCATGCACGAGCAGGCCGAGAAGCTGCGCACAGCCCGCGTCATAGGCTACGTCACCCCCGCCAGCGAGGGCGCGGCCATGATCACACGCGACGGCCAGGAGTTCCCGCTCCAGGCTCAGGGTTGGAACAGCCTGAAGTGAAACCAGCATAAGCTTAATTCATATTTTAGGGACAATCTTGGTGTACGGAGATTTCCTTAGTTCTCCCAGTGTCCTCCTCGGAGCAATTATGAATTATGTCATCGCGAAGCGCTTGGCGAAGCCAAGAATTGTGAATTATGAATTATGAATTATGAATTAAGCATTATGCATTATGAATTATTCTTCGTACCTTTGCGCCGTAATTTCATAGAGCACTTTTCATCAAGTTATGATTAACCGTATTCTCATCCGCGTTAAGGTCGTGCAGCTGCTTTACTCCTACATGGTGTCGCGCAGCAACTTCGACATCCAGGCCACTCCGGCCCAAACCACTCGCGAGAGGCGTTTCGCCCACGAGATCTACCTTGACCTGTTTCTGCTTATGCTGCGCCTGTCGGGCCGTCGCCTCGAAGGCGCCGATGCAAAAGCCCCCCTGTCTGCCGTCAAGAAGCTCAGTGAGAATAAGATAATCACCGCCTTGGCTTCCAACGACTTCCTCCGCGGCCTGCAGCTGCAGGATCCTCATCGTCTGGATCGCTATGCTCCCATCGAGAAATACCTGCTCGACCGCATTGAGCGCGACGATGCCGTGTCGAAGTACTTGTCGAAGCGCGCTGCCACCACCATCGCCGACGACGGCCAACTCTGGATCGACATCATCAACAACATCATCCTTCCCGACCCCGAGCTGGAGAAGCTGATGCGCGGATTCGAGGGCTTCTCGCTCCATGGCGTCAAGCGCGCCGTGGATATGGTTACGAACGCCATCGAGCAGTTCTCGGAGCAGCGCATGATCCTGCGCAAAGCCCAGAGCGAGCTGCAGACCTCCCTCACAAAGGCCTACGAGCTGTATCTGCGCATGTTCGCCATAATCCTCGACCTCACAGCCGAGAAGGAGCGCCGTCAAGAAGACGCTAAGACCAAATACCTCGTCACGGCCGACGACCTCAACCCCAACACTCGCCTCACCGACAACGCCCTGGTGCAGTACCTCACCCAGAACGAGGCGCTGATGGACCTCTTCAAGGCCTATAACATCCACCCCGCCCAGCCCGGCGACGCGCTGGTGAACCTGCTGCTCGACCGCTTGCTGGAGTCTGACCTATACCGCGAGTATACCGAGGCGCCTGTCACCGACTTCGCCTCAGACGTCGAGTTCTGGCGCACGGCCATGAAGACTATCATCTTTACCGCCCCCGAGCTGGAGGAGGAGATGGAGCAGCTGTCTGTCTACTGGAACGACGACCTCTACTCCATGGGCACGTTCTTCCTCAAATCCCTGCGCCAGATAGCGCACTCCGAGGGCAAGCCCGTGGAGATTCTGCCCAAATATAAGGACGAGGACGACGAGCGCTTCGGCGCCGACCTCTTCATGATGGCCGTGGAGCACGAGGACGAATACCGTGCGCTGGTGGACCGCTTCATCAACACAGCTTCGTGGGACACCAAGCGCATCGCGCTGATGGACCACGTGATCCTCATCACCGCCATCGCCGAGATCATAGGCTACCCGCAGATCCCGCTCGCCGTGTCTATTAACGAATACGTGGAGATAGCCAACTCCTACAGCACCGACCGCAGCGGAGCCTTCGTCAACGGCATCCTATTCTCTGTGGCCAACTACCTCAACGCCGAGGGCGTAATCAACAAGCATTAACAAATCCCAAATAACAAACCCCAATCGCAATGACACTCAACACTATTCTCCTCCAGGCCCAGCAGCAAGGCAGCGGCTGGTCGATGATCATCATGATGGTGGCCATCTTCGTCATCTTCTACTTCTTCATGATCCGCCCCCAGAACCAGCGCCAAAAGAAAATCCAGCAGGAGCGCGAAAAACTCGTTAAAGGCTCGAAGGTCGTCACCTCCGGAGGTATCCACGGTCGCGTGGAGCGCGTCGAGGACACCAGCTTCGTCATCTCCATCGCCGATGGCGTGAAAATCACTGTGGAGAAGAACTGCGTCTACCCCCTGGCCAATGCCGACGACGCCGCTCAGGACGCCCAGAACGCTCAGAAGCAGTAATCCCCCCACCCTTCTCTCCTAACACCCACCCCGTTAACTGCCCGCTCCTCGCAGCATGAAGCATATTGCCATGATACCCATACGACGCTGGTTGCGCTCCCCTCAGGGGCGCAACCTCGTCACATATCTGGTGTTCGTGTGCATAGCGGTGGTGCTGTGGATGGTGCAGGTGATGAGCGAGGAAACACAGCGCGACTTGCGCTGCCGCGTGGTCATCGTCAACGTGCCCGACTCTCTGACGCGCATCACGCCCATGCCCGAGGCCATCAACGTAAGCGTCCGCGCCCGCGGCACCGCCCTGGCCCGCTACGTGTGGAGCGCCCCGCAGATGAGCATCGACTACAACATCTACCACACAGGCCAGAAAGTGGCCTTCGGCGAGGCCGCCCTCAAATCCTTCTTCCGCAACCGCATCGGCAGCGACTGCCAGGTGCAGAGCGTCACCCCCGACTCTCTCTCCATCCTCTACACCTCCCAGCCCGGGGCCTTGCTGCCCGTGAAGGTAGACGCAGAGGTGGTTCCCGGCCCGCAGTACGCTCTGATCGGCCGCGTGCGCTCGCTCACCGACTCGGTGACGGTCTTTGGCCTCAACGGCGTGCCGGCTTCGATGACCAGCGTGTCCACGGCCCACGTCACCCTCAACGACGTGCGCGCTCCCCGCACCATGCGCGTGCCCTTGGTCACTCCCCAGGGGTTCCGAGCCGTGCCCGACAGCGTTGACATCCACATCGACGTCGAGCCCCTGGTGTCAAAAATCCGCAAGGTCACCATCACCCCCACGGGCGTGCCCCGCGGCCAGACGCTGATACTGGTGCCCGCGCAGGTGGATGTGTATTATATGGTGCCCATGTCGGTCTACAAGCAGCAGCGCGGCGAGCCGCAATTCACCGTCGAGGCGCAGTATTCCTCCATACGCCCGGGCGACGAGAAAGTGGCCATCTCCATCACTCGTCAGCCTAAGGAGTTCCTCAACATCTTCCTGTCCACCGACAGCGTGGACTTCATCATCGAGCAGCACTGACGCGGTGGGCAAGATTTTCATAGTCACGGGCGGCATAGGCGCCGGAAAGAGCGTGGTCTGCCGCATACTCCGAGCCCAAGGCATACCCGTCTACGACTGCGATGCCGAGGCTCGCCAGCTCATGGACACCTCCCTGCCCCTACGCCGAGCCATCGAGGCGGCCCTCGCACCATATGCCAAAGGCTCGGTGCTTAAACCAGACACTTCGCTCGACCGTCCCGCCATAGCGGCCACAGTGTTCTCCTGCTCCGAGGCACTTGCCGCTCTCAACACTGCCGTGCACCCGGCTGTGCTCGACCACCTGCGCCGTTGGGCCGCCGGCTTCGACTCCGTCGTTTTCGCCGAGACGGCTATCCCGGCCTCGTCCGGCCTGCGTTCATTGGCATCTGGCGAATGGATAGTGACAGCCCCCATGGCCTTGCGCGTAGCACGAGCCATGGCCCGCGACAACGCCACCGAGCCCCAGGTGCTCGCCCGCATCGAGGCGCAGCGCAGCGAGTGGGAGCGCCCCGTGCCTGGTGCCGTGGAAATCGTCAACGATGAGTGCCAGTCGCTACTGCTCCAGATCACTGCATCGCTTCACGGGTTGTAATTACTTACAAATTTTCTGAAAAATTCTGAAATCTTTTGCCATTACGAATTTTTGTAGCTAAATTTGAGAAAATTTTAGCTCCCGCTTTCGTAAATGGCTGAATATCCCGCAGAAAACCCAGCGCTCATAGAGCGGCTTCGCGACCCCGAGCAGTGCCGTCAGGCATTCGCCGAGGTCATCGCGGCGTATTCCGAGCCTCTGTACTGGCAAATCCGCCGCATGGTGCAAAACCACGACGACGCGAACGACCTGCTGCAGAACACCTTCATGAAGGCGTGGCAGAGCCTCGACGCCTTCCGCGGCGACGCGAAGCTGTCTACATGGCTCTATAAAATCGCTATCAACGAGAGCATTACGCACCTCGACCGCATGCGCCGCCGCGCCACAGTGAGCATCGACGACGAAGAGGCCATGCTGCAAAACCTCATTGAGGCAGACACATACGTAGACGGCGACGAAATAGCCAAGAAGCTCCGCCTCGCCATAGCCTCGCTGCCGGAGAAGCAGAGGCTGGTGTTCAATATGAAATATTTCGACGAGATGAAGTATGAAGATATGAGCGCCGTGCTCGGCACATCCGTTGGCGCCCTCAAGGCTTCTTACCACCTCGCAGTGAAAAAAATCCAGCAATATTTTGCCTCCCGAGATTAAACCTTCTGGGCCGCCGGTAGTCAAAAAAGCACAACAAAGAAACCAACACAGCGATGAACGAAGACAAAGACCCAATCAAAGGCCTCCCGAAATCCGACGGTATGACTGTGCCGGAGGGCTATTTCGCCGACTTCGCCGCTCGTATGGCCTCCTCTCTCCCAGAAAACGACCTTGAGCGGCAAGCTGCCCAGGAGCCGCGCACCGTGCGCAAGTCCCTGTGGCTCAGCGTGCGCCCATATGTTTATATGGCCGCGATGTTCGCCGGAGTGTGGTGCATGCTCAAAATGTTCACCATGCTTTCCTCTACACCCGCCTCCTCGCCTTTCGAACAAAACCCCATCCTGGCCGACGCGCTCGGCAACGATATGTTCGTCAACGAATACATCATCGACGACGTCAACCAGTGGGATATCGTCGACGACCTCATGGAGGACGGCCTCGACCTCGACGAATTCGCCGACTCAACCATTAACCTTGCTCTGCAATGAAACGCATTCTCGCCATCTGCATAATAGCCATCTTGTCAGCTTCTGCCGTTTCTGCCCAGAAACGCGTCAAGGAGGCCGACCGCCAGAAATGGCTGTCCGAGCTCCGCACCCTCAAGCGCGACTTCCTCGTCAAGGAGCTCTCTCTATCCACCGAGCAGCAGTCTAAATTCTTCCCTATATATGAGGAGATGGACAATGAGCTCAACCAGATCAACACCGAGACCCGCGAGCTGGAGCAGAAAGTGCTTGCCGATGCCGACGCCTCCGACACCGAGGTGGCCGCCGCCGCACAGGCCTCTTTCCAGCAGAAGAAACGCGAGGGCGAAGTCGAGATGAAATATTACGAGAAATTCGCGGAAATCCTTACCCCGCGCCAACTTATAAGCCTCAAAAACGCCGAACGCAAGTTCACCCAGCAACTCGTGCAGCGACACGGCCACATCAAAGCCAACAATCGCCGCAGTAACTGATTAACTTTTTCACATTCTTCTCTTTACATCCTCCCGGGCTGCCATGTTCCCCACACGGCAGCCCCAAATGTATATTAGAGAACATTGGAAATGCGTGTATATACGCGGACGCACGAGCCGCGCGTCCGCGTTTTAAATTTTGGATTTCCCCACCCGCATTGTTCTCATTTCCCCACCCGCATTGTTCTCATTTCCCCACCCGCATTGTTCTCATTTCCCCACCCCCTAACCCCCTCCCCAGCTTCGCCGGGGAGGGGGAAGAGGAGAGGCGGCCATTCCTACCCCGGGTTTTCACCCGGGGCTGCCTTACTCCCGCCCACTCCGTGGGCTCCGTTAACCTCGTCATTGTTGATTCCCAGTGCTTTAACCCCGATTGCAGGGCCGAACGGTCGGAGCGGCCGCGATAGCACACACGAACCTTTCGGGCGCATGCCCGCACGTAGTGCTGTACCATGGTGCAGCACGTTAACATACTCATTGCTTGATAATTATAGGGTTGCCTCCTGTGGCAACCGCCGATAGCACAAAACGCTGCGTTGTGTCAGTCGTGGTGGTAGGGCTCGCCGCGGAGGATAGTCATGGCGCGATAGAGCTGCTCGACGACCAGGGCGCGGGCTATCTCGTGGGGGAAGGTGAGCTTTGACAGCGAGAGCTTCCCGTCGGCGCGGGCATACACCTCCTCGCTGAAGCCGTAGGGGCCGCCTATGGCCAGCACCAGTCGGCCTGGGAGCGTGCAGGCTTTCTGCTGGATGAACTCGGAGAGCTGCCGGGACGTGAGCTCGCGACCGCGCTCGTCGAGCAGCATCAGATAGTCGCCAGGGCGCACGGCGGCGAGCATGAGCTTGCCCTCGGCGGCCTTCTGCTGGTCTTGCGTCATGCCGCGGGCGCGCTTGGCGTCTGGCAGCGAGAGCATCTCGAAGGGCATATAGTGGCCGATGCGAGCGGCGTAGGTGTCGACAATCTCAGCCACGGGGGCCCAGGCGACCTTGCCTATGGCCATAAGTGCAATTTTCATGTCTGCTGTTTTTATAATTGGGATTTTCCGCGTAACTTTGCAAAGTTACAAAACAATACGGAATAATGAAAACCAAAGAACAGCTCATCGACGACCTGATCGATCTGGCCTTCGCCGAGGACATAGGCGACGGCGACCATACGACACTCAGCACTATCCCCGCCTCGAAATACGGCAAGCAGCAGCTTATCATCAAAGAGGAGGGCATACTGAGCGGCGTGGAGGCCGCGCGACGCGTGATTAACCGCTTCGACCCCGACTTGGAGATGACCGTGATGATCGAGGACGGCGCGCATGTGCGCCCCGGCGACGTGGCTTTCGTGGTGGAGGGCTCTGTGCGCTCTCTGCTGCAGGTGGAGCGCACGATGCTCAACATCATGCAGCGCATGAGCGGTATCGCCACTACCACCCACCGCTATCAAGAGCGTCTGAAAGGGCTGAAGACAAAGGTGTTAGACACCCGCAAGACTACGCCCGGCATGCGCCTGCTTGAGAAGGAGGCCGTGGCTACCGGCGGAGGCGCCAACCACCGCATAGGCTTGTTTGACATGATCCTGATCAAGGACAACCACGTGGACCATGCCGGAGGCATCCCTCAGGCCGTCTCCGCAGCCCGCGAATATATGAAGCGCAACCACAAGCAGCTGCGCATCGAGGTGGAGGTGCGTAATACCGACGAGATTATGCAGGCCATCGAGGCCGGCGTGGACCGTATCATGCTCGACAATTTCACCCCCGAGCGCACCGCCGAGGCCGTGAAGCTGATTCGCTCCAAGGCCCCTGAAATCGAGATCGAGTCGTCTGGCGGTATCACCATCGAGAATCTGCGCGACTACGGCGAATGCGGCGTGGACTTCATCTCCGTAGGCGCTCTGACCCATTCAGTCAAAGGCCTGGATATGAGCTTCAAAGCCTGCTGACGATGATATTTCTCGACGCTGAATTCACGTCCAACACGCAGGAGGTGCTGGAGCTGTGTATCACCAACGAGCACGGCACCATACTCTTCCACAGCTACTTCAAGCCGCGTCGGGCACGCTCGTGGATGCTCGAACCGCACCATATCACGCCCAAGAAGGTGCGCAACGCGCCCTATTTCAGCCGCATGCTGCCCCAACTGCAGCGCATCATATCGCACGCCGACATGGTAGGCGGCTTCGCCGTGGACAACGACGTGCGGCACCTCGAGGCCGAGGGTATAGACTTCTCCGGTTCTAACATCCTGGAGCTGAGGGAGATGTACTGGGCCTTGCGCAACGGCTGCGAGGACATCGACCCCTACAAAATCCCCGGCCTCACCGCCTGCGCCACCACCATGGGCGTGGACGTGAACCCCGACACGGAGCATTCCGCCAAGGGCGACACTCTGGTGACGCAACGTCTCTATCAGGCTCTGGCAGAAGCACTTCCGCAGTACCCATGGGAGACGCCCCAAAAGGCTTGGGACGAATGCCACGCTTATTTCCAGCAGGGCATAGTGGACTTCCAGCGCGAGCACGCCCGCGGCTACGTATGGCTCAAGTTGCTGTCTCCGGGACATTACAAGGTTGTTGCCAAGTCCATCCAACCGCCTGAGGGCGAGGCAGAAGTGTGCATCGAGGTGGCCGACCGCCATCGCGCGCTATATGAGATACGCCGCCGCTTCCAGCAGCGCCTCAACCGCGCCGGCTATCGTCTGCGACCCACCGACCTGCAGTGGTTTCAGAAGTACACAAACGAGTTCGACCCCACTCAATCGGGCATCTTTAAGAAGTTGGCCACCAGCCCGGTATCAGCGCAACATTGATAAAGCTGAATCCACGAAGCCCTCTCAATTATAGTCTTTTTGTAAATTTATTTCAAATTATTGCATTTTTTTATTTGCAATTTGAAATTTTATCCTTAACTTTGCGGTACACAAAAGGGAAACAATCCCGGTTGTGTACCGCATGTTTTTTGCGCGGGTGCCTTTGGGTGGTTAATCTAAGAGAATAATCGGCAATCGTCTTAATAACTATTAAACTTAATCTTTATGAAACACTTCACAATCAACGAGTTGTGCGCGTCACGCACAGCCGCCGAAAGGGGGATAGACAACAGCCCCGACGCGGCTTCCGCGCGACGACTAACGCTGCTGGTGGACTGCGTGCTTGACCCGCTTCGGGAGGCCTGGGGTAGGCCGATCGCAGTGTCAAGTGGCTATCGCTGCCCCGCGCTCAACCGCGCTGTGGGCGGGGCTGCCCGTTCCCAGCACCTCACAGGCCAAGCCGCCGACATCACGGCCGGCTCTTCGGAGCTGAATCGCCAGCTGTTTGAGCTGGCGCAGCGTCTGCGTTTGCCTTTCGATCAGCTAATAGACGAGCGCCATTACGCATGGCTGCACATCAGCCACGCCGACGCGCCTCGTCGCCAAATCCTGCACCTATGAAACGCGTGGCCTACACAGCACTCGGTGCGGCCGCGGGGGCAGCCGCCGTGTGGATGTTCATGCCGGAGAGGCACACATGCGCCGTGTCTTCGAGAGCGGACACGGTGGTGGTGACCCGCATCGACACAGTGACCATCCGCCTGCCCCGGCCCGCGGCGGTGGCCGCTGTGCGCACCGATACGGTATGGTTGCCTCTGGTGGCCGCTGCCGGCCATGACACCGTGGATGTAGAGCTGGCGCCCGTAGCGGTGCCGATCGAGCAGAAGCGCTACGAGCTGGCGGAGGCCGACGTGTGGGTGAGCGGCTTCCGCGCCCGGCTTGACAGCATGCAGCTGCGTCAGCCGCGGAGCATCGTCACCGTGACGCGCCGCGCGTCGGCTCCGCGCTGGGGAGTGAGCGTCACCGCGGGAGCGGCCATAACGCCCGCTGGGGTACAGCCTGCCGTGAGCGTGGGCGTGAGCTATACGCTGCGGAGCTTCTGACGCGCCCAGGCCTATTGGGCGAGGACATGGCCGCGAACTTCTTGACTTTCATGGGCTAAGAAAAATATGATGAAAAGTTTTGGCTGGAAAATTTTGGCATTGGCGGCTTTTTCCTTACCTTTGCTTGAAATATACAAACACCGACAACACAAACACTGAAACATATGGAAATCACAGGAAAGATCATCCTTGCCCTTCCCGAAATGACCGGCACCTCCAAGGCCGGCAACGCATGGAAGAAACGCGAATACGTGCTCGAGACCCAAGAGTCGTTCCCCAAGAAAGTGCACTTTGACTTCTTCGGCGACAAGGCCGACCAGTTCCCCCTGAGCGTGGGCCAGGTGGTGAAGCTGAGCTTCGACATCGAGAGCCGCGAGTACAACGGCCGCTGGTACACCTCCATCCGCGGCTGGAAGGCTGAGAACGCCGACAGCGCCTCAGGCGCTCCCGCCGCGCAGCCTGGCATGACGCCCGGCGCAGTGCCTCCCCCCGTCTCCTTCCCTCCCGCCGGCGGAGGCGTGGACCTCGGCGCAGCTGGCCCCACCGACGACCTTCCCTTCTGATCTCCCCACCAACCCCACAACACGCATCCATCTATGGCAAACAAAGCTCTGCTGATGATCCTCGACGGATGGGGCATCGGCGATAAATCGAAAAGCGACGTTATATATAACACTCCTACCCCCTACTGGGACAGCCTCCTGGCCAACTACCCCCACTCCGAGCTGCTGGCAAGCGGCGAGAACGTGGGCCTGCCCGACGGCCAGATGGGCAACTCTGAGGTGGGCCACCTCAACATCGGCGCCGGCCGCGTGCTCTATCAGGACCTGGTGAAAATCAACAAGGCCATCGCCGACGGCACCATACTGGAGAACGCCCAAATCAAGAACGCCTTCGAATATGCCCAGACCACGGGCAAGGGCATCCACTTCATGGGCCTGACCTCCAACGGCGGCGTGCACTCGAGCCTCGACCATGTCTTCGCCCTCTGCGACATCGCCGCCCACTACGGCCTCAAGAACGTCTACCTGCACTGCTTCATGGACGGCCGCGACACCGACCCCCGCTCCGGCAAGGGCTTCATCGAGCAGCTCCAGGCCCACTGCGACAAGAGCGCCGGCGTGATCGCATCCATCATCGGCCGTTACTACGCCATGGACCGCGACAAGCGCTGGGACCGCATCAAGAAAGCCTACGACCTCCTGGTCAACGGCGAGGGCAAACAGGCCACAGACATGGTCCAGGCCATGCAGGAGAGCTATGACGCCGACGTCACAGACGAGTTCATCCTCCCCATCAACAATTCCACCGTCGACGGCACCATCAAGCCCGGCGACGTGGTGATATTCTACAACTACCGCAACGACCGCGCCAAAGAGCTCACCATCGTGCTCACACAGCACGATATGCCCGAGGAAGGCATGCACGTCATCCCCGACCTGCAGTACTACTGCATGACGCCCTACGACGCTTCGTTCACCGGCGTGCACATCCTCTTCGACAAGGAGAACGTCGACAACACCCTCGGCGAATTCCTCTCTGCCCAGGGCAAGAAGCAGCTGCACATCGCCGAGACGGAGAAGTACGCCCACGTCACCTTCTTCTTCAACGGCGGCCGCGAAGCTCCCTACGACGGCGAGGACCGCATCCTGGTGCCCTCTCCCAAGGTGGCCACCTACGACCTCAAGCCCGAGATGAGCGCCTTCGAGGTTAAGGACAAACTCGTGGAGGCCATCGACACCGAGAAGTACGACTTCATCGTGGTCAACTTCGCCAACGGCGACATGGTAGGCCACACCGGTGTATACAGCGCCATCGAGAAGGCCGTCGTCACCATCGACGAGTGCGTCAACTTCGTGATCGAGGCTGCCAAAGCCCACGGCTACGAGGCCATCATCATCGCCGACCACGGCAACGCCGACAACGCCATCAACCCCGACGGCACTCCCAACACGGCCCACTCGCTCAACCCCGTGCCCTGCGTGTACGTCACCGCCAACAAGGACGCCCACATCGACAACGGCATCCTGGCCGACGTGGCTCCCACCATCCTGCATATCATGCAGCTGCCACAGCCCAAGGAGATGACAGGCCACAACCTGATCCACTAATCCACCCAACACCCGCGGGGCTGGCACGGTGCACCGTCAGCCAGCCCCGCGGTTTCTTTTCTCCCCCCCGCCCCACCCCATGCTGCGCCTGCTGCTCAGAGCTCTCACCCATATGGTGTCGCCAGTGGTGTGCCAGATTTGCGGCCAGACCTTGGCTCAAGGCGAGGAAGTGATGTGCGCCGGCTGCATGCTCGACATGCCCCGCACCTATCTGGAGAGGTCCACTTTCAACGAGATTCATCAACGACTCGGCCCCAACCCGCCGGTTGACCGAGCTGCGGCTCTGTACTATTACAGTCGCGGCTCGGCATTCGCGCGCCTGCTAATCGACGCCAAGTACAGCTCCCGAGCAGCACAGGCCCGAGAGCTGGGGCGTCTGTGCGCCAAAGCGTTGGCCCCGTCTGGCTTCTTCAGCGGCATTGACGCACTGGTGCCCGTCCCCCTGCATTGGACCAAGCGCATGACCCGAGGCTATAACCAGACCCGCGAGATATGCCGGGGCATCACCGACGTCACAGGGCTGCCATGCCGCGAGCTGCTGCGCGCGCAGCAAGGCCACGGCGTGCTGTCGCGGCTGGGAGCCGCCGAGCGCCGCAAAGCCGTGGAGGGCACCTTCGCCGCCACAGCCAATGCACCCGACTATGACGGGAAAAACCTTATGGTGGTCGACGACATCATCACCACCGGCGCCACCATGACCGAGGCCCTCACCAGCCTCCGCCAAGCCGCCCCCCGCGCCACCCTCCACGTCCTCAGCATCGCCCTCACCCTTTGATTTTTTGGTGAGATTCCCAAGGGGGGGGGCATTGCTGTAGATATGCGAACGCTCAAAACGAGCACCCCTACATCTGTTTGACAGTCAGTTTGTTACCCATACCAGTAATCAACACAGGTTGCGACTCAACTGGTGGGCGTGACCTCCGAATGAGAGGCGCCTGGGTAGGAACGTGTTAAACTTTGTGGCTCAAAATTTGTTTTGTTATTGGTATTATGTATAATTTTTGTGACTAAATATTGAAAATATGAAGAAGGTGATTTATTTGGCTGGGGGGTGCTTCTGGGGTACGGAGCATCTGATGTCGTTGGTGGATGGCGTGCTGGCTACTTCGGTGGGCTACGCGAACAGCCTAGTGCCTGATCCGTCGTACGAAATGGTGTGCTCGGGCGCTACCGGGGCAGTGGAGACGGTGAGGGTGGCGTATGATGATTCGCGCGTGGGGCTGTCGGAGCTGCTCTTGATCTTTTTTCGGAGTATCGACCCTTTGGCGGTGAATCGTCAGGGCAATGATGTGGGCACTCAGTATCGTTCGGGCATCTATTACACTGATCCTGCCGATGTGCCAGTGATCGAGGCTGTCACGGCGACTATCGAGCGGCGCGTGAGGCAGCCGCTTGCCGTGGAGGTGCTTCCGCTTGAGAATTTCTACACCGCGGAGTTGTACCACCAGGACTATCTGTACAAGAATCCCGGCGGCTATTGCCACGTTGACCCTGCGCTTTTTGAGGAGGTGCGCGGCCGGAAGAGCCGGCGCAAGGATAAAGAAGAGCTGCGGGAGCGGCTGACGCCGCTGCAGTGGGAGGTGACGCAGAACGGCGCCACGGAGCGGCCGTTCATGAATGAATATGATGATGAGTTCCGCCGGGGAATTTACGTTGACGTGACGGATGGCACGCCGCTGTTTTTGTCGTCGCGGAAGTATAATTCGGGATGCGGTTGGCCTGCGTTCACGCGTCCGATTTCGGAGGATTTGATAAAGGAGTATGTCGATAAGTCGCACGGGATGACGCGCACGGAGGTGCGTTCGGCATCGAGCGGCGCGCACCTGGGGCATGTGTTCCCCGACGGGCCGGACAAGGATGGCGGACTGCGTTATTGCATCAATTCGGCGGCGCTTCGGTTCATCCCCATGGAGGAGATGGAGGCGGAAGGTTACGGAGACCTTCTGCCTTTGGTAACGCCGAAGACGTATATTTAAATTCATAATTCATAATTCATAATTCTTGCCAAGGGCAAGCGCTTGCGCGATAACTTGGCTTCGCCAAGCGCTTCGCGATGACATAATTCTTGGCTTCGCCAAGCGCTTCGCGATAACATAATTTTTCGTGGTGAGGTTGCTGACGCTCAAAATGAGCGTCCCTACATCCTGACAGTCAACGTTTTGCGTTATCGCGGCTGCACCGACAGTTCGGCCCTACGATTTGATTTTCGTTTTTGCGTTTCTGCGGGCCGGGTATGCAGAAAAAGGGCTGCACCTTCCAGTGCAGCCCTTTGTACGGGGTTGGCGGTGGAAAATCAGTATTTGATGATGGGTTCGAGTTCTTTGGCTTGGTCGATCATGCGCTGGACTTCGGTGACGGTGGGCACGCGGTGGCAGCAGTGGCGCTCGGCGTTGACTTCTTCCATCTTAGCTACGAGGTTGGCGGCTACGCGGTGGCGGAGTTCTTTGACGGTGTCGACGCCTGAGGCTTCGAGGAGCTCGGCGTACTGTCCGGCGACGCCTTTGATGCGGAAGAGGTCGGCGTGGTTGGCCCAGCGGAGGATGTGCTTTTCGGGGATGCCGGTTTCTTCGGCGAGGATCTCGCGGCCTTTTTTAGTGGCGGCGCGGTCGAGGAGGTCGTCAGTGGTGTTTACTCCGGCAGCTTGGAGTTTCTCTGCGTAGACGGTGCCGACGCCTTCGATGTCTTCAATTTTGTAAGCCATGGTAGTGGTGTTAAGGGTTTGATTATAACATGTTAACACCGGGCTTTTGGAAATGGTTCACCTGGGCGGCGAAAAAAAGCAACGGCGGCTGCGCTGGTGTGCGCGGCCGCCGATGGCATGGTGCTTATATGTGAATCAGTCTCGGGCGATGTCGTTGGCTTTGACGACGGCGCGGGAGATGTGGTCGCAGATGTTTTCCTGGCCGATGAGGCGGTCAATGCCTGCGTGGACGAGGGCTTCGCGGACGTTGTCGCGGACGCCGGAGAGGACTACGGCGATGCCCTCTTCGTGTGACGAGCGGATGAGGATCTCGAGGTTGTGGAGGCCGGTGGCGTCGATGAAGGAGACTTTGCGCATGCGTATGATTCGCACCTTGGGCTTATCGCCGAGGGTGGAGCGCATCATGTCGTCGAACTTTGTGGCGACGCCGAAGAAGAACGGGCCGTCAATCTCGTAGACGCTGACGCCGGGGGCTAGGTCGAGGTCTTCGTGGTGGCTCTGGCTGAGGTCTGTGCCTTCGGCCACGTCGAGCTTTTCGGAGTAGACGCGGATCTCGGTGTTCTCCGTAACTCGGCGCAGGAAGAGGACAACGGCGAGGAGGAGGCCCATCTCGATGGCGATGGTGAGGTCGAAGATGACGGTGAGGAGGAAGGTGACGATGAGCACGGAGACGTCGCTCTTGGGTGCGTGCATGATGCCGACGATGGTGCGCCAGCCGCTCATGTTGTATGCCACGACCATGAGGACCGCGGCGAGGCAGGCCATGGGCACGTAGTTGATCAGGGGCATGGCGAAGAGGTAGATGAGCAGCAGGACGAAGGCGTGGACGATACCGGCCACGGGGGTGCGACCGCCGTTGGTGATGTTGGTCATGGTGCGCGCGATAGCTCCGGTGACGGGGATGCCTCCGAAGAAGGGGACGACGATGTTGGCGACGCCCTGGCCGATGAGCTCGGTGTTGGAGTTGGTGCGAGAGCCTGTGACGCCGTCGGCGACGGTGGCCGAGAGCAGCGACTCGATGGCTCCGAGCATGGCGATGGTGAAGGCCGAGGGGAGGAGGAGGTTGATGGTGGCCATATTCAGCTCAAAGCCGTGGGGCTGTGGCAGGTCGGTGGCCATGGAGCCGAAACGGTCGCCGATGGTCTCGATGCCGAGGCCGGGGACGGCGGCCTGGAGGGCGTAGACGGCTGCTGTGACGATGATGATGGCGAGCAGGGCGCCGGGCAGGCGCTTGGATATGAGCGGGGCGCAGATGATGATGGCCAGCGAGACGAGGCCGCAGATGAGCGTGGGGAGCGAGACGCTGCCGAAGGAGCGGAGGTAGAGGCCCCACTTGGGCAGGAACTGGCCGGGGATGTCGGTGAGGCCGAGGCCGAAGAAGTCGTTGATCTGCGTGGAGAAGATGGTGAGGGCGATGCCCGCGGTGAATCCGGCCACGATGGGGAAGGGTATGAACTTGATGACCGTGCCGAGGTGGAAGAGGCCCATGAGCACGAGAATCAGGCCCGCCATGAGGGTGGCCACGGCCAGGCCATGCAGGCCGAACTGCATGATGATGTTATAGACAATGACGATGAAGGCGCCTGTGGGGCCGCCGATCTGCACGGTGTTGCCGCCAAGGGCAGAAACGAGAAAACCGCCGATGATGGCGGTTATGAGTCCGATGGAAGGGTTAACGCCGGAGGCGATACCGAACGCGATGGCCAGAGGGAGGGCGACGATGCCGACGACGACGCCAGCGACGAGGTCGGAGCGGAATTTGGCCATGTTGTAGTCGCGGAAGCATGAGAGCAGCTTGGGGCGGAAGTCAATGGATCCCGAAAGGTTCATAAACAGCTGATTTTTAGCGCTGCGGCAATCGCCGGGAGGGCGACTGGGGGGAGCGCGGTGAGAAATTGTACCTAAATTCTTATAACTTGGCCGCGAAGTTAACGATTTTTTGCGAAACGACAAACAAGAAGCAGGAGGGGTGTTGGCAATGTGGGGGAAAATTGCTAAATTCGCGGGCAAAACGGGGCCCCTGGCCTCTCTCACAACAGTCTTATGGTAGTATTTTTCAGAAAAGGGCGCTCTGTAGTGACCGCGGTTGAGACTGACCACCGTCTCAACGGGGCAGAAATGGAGCGTCTGCAGTGGCTTTTTGACGGAGCTAAGCCGTTAGTGACAAAACGCATAAAGGGGACCTTCGCCGGTCCGCGCCGCGAGATGGTGACGCCATGGAGCACCAACGCTGTGGAGATCGCGCAGAACATGGGCCTGAAGGGCATAACACGCATCGAGCAGTATGTGCCGGCCGACGACAGCACCGCGATCGACCCCATGCTGCAGCGCCGCTACGACGGCCTGGACGGTAGCATCTTCACCATCGACGTGGAGCCCGCCCCTGTGAAGCACATCACCGACATCCACGCATACAATCTGGAAGAGGGCCTGGCGCTGAGCCCCGACGAGGAGCAGTATCTGCGCGACCTAAGCGCTCGCCTGGGCCGCCCGCTGACCGACAGCGAGGTGTTCGGCTTCTCGCAGGTGAACTCCGAGCACTGCCGCCACAAGATATTCAACGGCACCTTCGTGATCGACGGGGAGGAGAAGCCCGTATCGCTGTTCAAGCTGATAAAGCGTACGTCGCAGGAAAACCCCAACGGCCTGGTGTCGGCTTATAAAGATAATGTGGCCTTCGTGACTGGCCCGCAGGCTCGTCAGTTCGCGCCTCTGCGCGCCGATGAGCCGTCGCTCTTCGCCGAGCGCGAGGTGCGCACGGTGCTGTCGCTGAAGGCCGAGACGCACAACTTCCCCACCACCGTGGAGCCCTTCAACGGCGCTGCCACGGGCACCGGCGGCGAGATCCGCGACCGCCTGGGCGGCGGCCGCGCGTCGCTGCCGCTGGCCGGCACGGCGGTGTACATGACCTCATACCCCCGTCTGGACGGCCCCAGCGTGAAGCCCTGGGAGCTGATGACCGACCCGCGCGTGTGGCTCTACCAGACGCCCGCGGAGATCCTGATCAAGGCCTCGAACGGCGCCAGCGACTTCGGCAACAAGTTCGGCCAGCCGCTGATCTGCGGCTCGCTGCTGACCTTCGAGCACGACGAGAACGGTCAGCTCTTCGCCTACGACAAGGTGATCATGCTGGCCGGCGGCGTAGGCTTCGCCAACGCCCGCGACGCCATCAAGGGCGAGCCCACGGCGCAGGAGAGCGTGGTGGTAATGGGCGGCGACAACTACCGCATAGGCATGGGCGGCGGCGCCGTGAGCTCGGTGGAGACCGGACAATACGCCGGCGCCATTGAGCTGAACGCCGTGCAGCGCGCCAACCCCGAGATGCAAAAGCGCGTGAGCAACGTGATCCGCGCCCTGAGCGAAAGCGAGACCAACCCCATCATATCCATCCACGACCACGGCGCCGGCGGCCACCTCAACGCACTGTCGGAGCTGGTGGAGAGCACCGGCGGCCGCATCAGCCTCGACGCTCTGCCTGTGGGCGACCCCACCCTCTCTGACAAAGAGATCATCGGCAACGAGAGCCAGGAGCGCATGGGCCTGGTGGTGAAGCCCGAGGATGTGGAGATGATGAAGAAGATAGCCGACCGCGAGCGCGCCCCGCTCTACGTGGTGGGCGAGACCACGGGCGACCATCGCCTGACCTTCGCCCGCACCGGCGGCGAGAGCCCCATCGACCTGGAGGTGACCGACATGATAGGCAATTCGCCCAAGACCGTGATCACCGACACCACCGTAGAGACCCCGCACCAGGCCGTTGAGACCGACGAGAGCAAGATCGGCGAATACGTGGAGAATGTGCTGCAGCTCGAGAGCGTGGCGTGCAAGGACTGGCTGACGAACAAGGCCGACCGCTCCGTGACGGGCCGCGTGGCTCGCCAGCAGTGCCAGGGCCAGATACAGCTGCCTCTGAGCGACTGCGGCGTGGTGGCCCTCGACTATACCGGCACCAGCGGCATCGCCACCTCCATTGGCCATGCCCCCGGCGCGGCCCTCGTGTCGCCCCAGGCCGGCAGCGTGCTGGCCATCGCCGAGGCTCTGACCAACATAGCCGGCGCCCAGCTGAAGAAAGGGCTGAAGGGCGTGTCGCTGAGCGCTAACTGGATGTGGCCGTGCAAGAACCCCGGCCAGGACGCCGCCCTCTACGCCGCCGTGCAGTCTTGCAGCGACTTCGCCTGCGCCCTGGGCATCAACATCCCCACGGGCAAAGACTCGCTGTCGATGACCCAGAAATACGGAGACAAGAAAGTGATGGCACCCGGCACGGTGATCATCTCAGCAGCCGCCGAGGTGGACCGCGTGCGCCGCACGGTGAGCCCCGTGCTGGTGAACCAAGAGGCCTCCACATTATACTATATAGACTTCTCATCTTGCCCCCTGGCCCTGGGCGGCAGCGCGCTGGCGCAGACCCTGGGCAAAGTGGGCGACGAAGCCCCGACGGTGGCCGACGCCGAGAAATTCAAGGCAGCCTTCGCCGCCGTGCAAACGCTGGTGCGCCGCCGCGCCCTGCTGGCCTGCCACGACGTGAGCGCCGGAGGCCTTGTGACCACTCTGCTTGAGATGACCTTCGCCAACACCGACGGCGGCCTGAAGGTGTACACCGACGGCTTCGAGATGTACGGCGAGCACGACCTGGTGAAGATACTCTTCGCCGAGAATCCCGCCATGGTTATCCAGGTGGCCGACCGCACGAAGGCCTCAGCCGAGCGCATCCTCGACGAGGCCGGCGTGAGATACTTCCCCATCGGCTGCCCGCAGCCCGAGCGCGCCGTGCTGCTTACCCACCAGGGCATAGAGCACCTGCTGGGCATCGACTATCTGCGCGATGTGTGGTACCGCCCCAGCTACGAGCTTGACCGCCTGCAGAGCGGCGCCGAGTGCGCTGCCGAGCGTTTCGCCAACTACAAGCAGCAGCCCCTGCGCATTGCGCTGCCCAAGGGCTTCACAGGCAAGCTCAGCGCCTACGAGGGAGCGCGCTACGACGGTGCTCCCGAGCCTGCCTCGCGCCCCCTGGCCGCTATCATCCGCGAAAAGGGCGTGAACAGCGACCGCGAGATGGCATACTCGCTCTACATGGCCGGCTTCGACGTGCGCGACGTGCACATGACCGACCTGACCACGGGCCGCGAGACGCTGGACGATGTGAACATGATCGTCTTCTGCGGCGGTTTCTCCAATAGCGACGTGCTGGGTTCGGCCAAGGGCTGGGCCGGCGGATTCGTGTGGAACGAGACCGCGTCGGCCACACTCAAGCGCTTCTACGACCGCGACGACACGCTGAGCCTTGGCGTGTGCAATGGTTGCCAGCTGATGATCGCGCTCAACCTCATTGCCCCCGAGCATAAGCGCCCGGCGAAGATGGAGCATAATGTGTCGCACAAGTTTGAGTCGGCCTTCGTGTCGGTGCGCATACCGAAGAACGATACTGTGATGTTCGGCTCGCTCAGCGGGTCGTCGCTTGGCGTGTGGGTGGCCCACGGCGAGGGTCGCTTCACTCTGCCCGAGGGGCTGAAGAACTACAACGTCATAGCCCGCTATACCTACAACGCCTTCCCCGGCAACCCCAACGGCTCGTCAGGCGCGGTGGCCGGCATCGCGTCGGCCGACGGTCGCCACGTGGCCATCATGCCTCACCCCGAACGCTCGATGATGCCTTGGCAGTGCGCATGGTACCCCCGCTCGCGCCGCAACGACGAGGTGACGCCCTGGCTCGAAGCCATGGTGAACGCTCGCCGCTGGGTGGAACAAAAACTGGCTGAAAAAAATGAAGCATAACGTCAATTTTCGAGTCGTCTCGAACACTCCGGCCACGCCCGACACGTCGCTGCTGAAGCTCGAGCCCGTGGGCGCCCCGATGCCTGAGGGCATTGAGCCGGGACAGTTCGCGCAGGTGGAGGTGCCCGACAGCAAGAGCACCTTCCTGCGCCGACCCATCTCGATATGCAATGTCGAGGACGGCCTGCTGTGGCTGCTCGTGCGCAAGGCCGGCGAGGGTACTCGCCATCTGGCAGAGCTCGCGCCCGGAAGGGAGCTGAACCTTATCATGCCCCTTGGCCACGGCTTCACGCTGTGCCAGCCAGGAGAGTGCGCTCTGCTCGCCGGCGGCGGCGTAGGCACAGCCCCCTTGCTGATGCTTGGCAAAGCTCTGAAGGAGCGCGGCGTGAAGGTGCAGTACGCATTGGGCGCCCGCAACGAGAGCCAGTTGGCTCTGATCGAGGAGCTTAGCTGCTACGGCGACGTGAGCATATGCACCGACGACGGCAGCGCCGGCACCAGCGGCAACGTGCTGGCATCGCCTGCTTTCGGCCCGGATTATGACCATATCTACTGCTGCGGGCCGCTGCCGATGATGAAGGCTGTGGCAGCGCATGCCCGCGCCCGCGGCATCGACTGCGAGGTGAGCCTTGAGAATATGATGGCCTGCGGCCTGGGCGCGTGCCTGTGCTGCGTGGAGGACACGGCAGACTCCGGCAACGTGTGTGTGTGCACCGAGGGTCCCGTCTTCAATATTAACCGTCTGAAATGGTAAGCGATATGGCAACACTTGAAGTTGAAATCGCGGGACTGAAGCTTCAGAACCCGGTGCTGACGGCCTCCGGTACGTGCGGCTACGGCGAGGAGTTCGACGACCTCACCGACATCAACGCCCTTGGCGGCATCGTGGTGAAAGGCACCACGTTAGCTCCGCGCCAGGGTAACCCCTACCCCCGCATGGCCGAGACGCCCGCGGGCATGCTCAACGCCGTGGGTCTGCAGAACAAGGGCGTGGACTATTTCATCGAACACATTTACCCGCGCATCACGGAGAAATATACGTGCGAGATCATCGTGAACGTGGCTGGCTCGTGTGTGGAGGACTACGCCGAGGTGTGCCGCCGTCTGGCTCCGCTGGAGCGTATCCGCGCCGTGGAGGTGAACATTTCGTGCCCTAACGTGAAGGTTGGCGGCATGGCGTTCGGCACCACAGCCGCCGGGGCAGCCGAGGTGACCCGCGCGGTGCGCGCGGCTTGGCCCAAGACGCTGATTATGAAGCTGTCGCCTAACGTCACGGATATCACGGAGATAGCCCGTGCCGCGGAAGCGGAAGGTGCTGACGCCGTGAGCCTAATCAACACGCTGATGGGCATGGCGGTGGACGTCAAGCGCAAGCGCGCGTGCCTGTCGACCATCACCGGAGGCCTGTCTGGCCCCGCGGTGCGCCCTGTGGCGGTGCGCATGGTGTGGCAGACGGCAAAGGCTGTGAAGATTCCTGTGATCGGTCTTGGCGGCATCTGCAACACGGAAGACGCTCTGCAGTTCCTTATGGCGGGAGCGTCCGCTATCGAGGTCGGCACAGCGGCGTTTGTGAACCCCGACACCCCGCGACAGATTGTCGAGGGTTTGACCCGATATTGCGAAGAGCAGGGCCTGAAGAGCATCCGCGAGATTGTAGGGATAATATAAACGTTTTCACCGACATATTCCCGGGCGAGATTGCCCCAACACGATACACCCTCCCCGAAAAAAATTGGGGAGGGGGAATCGTTTGATTTCGCCTGGCGTTATTGCGGACGCTCGGACCGAGCGTCCCTACATCCAATTGTAAATCAAGTTGTTAACCAATGCTGCGGTCGCCACAGGTGGCACTAATGTCCCAGCAAATTTTTAACATTTGTCGATAGCTAACAAATCGTAATTTAGTGGGAGGGAGTCATGGCCATAGGCCACAATTTAAGAAAGGGAGAGCTGACTATAGCGTTCTATAGGCAGGTTCACGTTTTGACATTCTGGTTGTTCGCTTACAATCCGTAAGTCTCAAAAAGGTACACATTTTCCAAATCCTCCGAGAGCATATTGCTCATAAAGACTGATAATTATCAATAAGTTAAACTCAATTGTTAAATTTTTATTGGGACACTAGAGCCACAGGTGGCGACCCTACAGGAGGGGTTGCGCCCGAATGTTTTTCCCAGCGTAGGAGTTTTCGCCTGGCGTGTTCCGCGGATGAGTGGACGTGGGTAATCGTTCGCGACGACGCCAAGGGACCCCACGGAGTGGGCGGGAGTATGGTAGCCGCGGGCGAAAGCCCGGGGATTGAAACGCCTCCCACTCTTATTCCCCCTCCCCGCCGCTTGGTGGGGAGGGGGTTTGGGGGTGGGGCCATGCCACGATTGACGTTGCCGCGGCCGCAACGAAGCGGCCCTACAATTTTGGGGTATCGATGGTGTTTTTCGAATGGCGTCAACGCGGACTCTCAAAATGAGCGTACCTACATACATTTGTAAATCAAGTTGTTAACCAATGCTGCGGTCGCCACAGGTGGCGACCCTACTGGAGGGGTTGCGCCCGAATGTTTTTCCCAGCGTAGGCGTGTTCGCCTGGCGTGTTCCGCGGATGAGTGGACGTGGGTAATCGTTCGCGACGTCGCCAAGGGAGCCCACGGAGTGGGCGGGAGTATGGTAGCCGCGGGCGAAAGCCCGGGGATTGAAAC
>CAZSHV010000003.1:53116-54370 GCA_964606815.1 uncultured Bacteroides sp.
TTTGTAAATCAAGTTGTTAACCAATGCTGCGGTCGCCACAGGTGGCGACCCTACTTGTGGGGTTAGGCTCGGATGTTGTCGAGGGCGTTATCGCGGCCGAACTGACCGTTCGGTCTACAATAGGAGGGCGTAGGCGTTGCCGGTGGATGGGTTAGGCGTGGCCGGTGAGGAGGTGCTGGATGGCGAGGCCCCAGTCGCGGAGGGCGTACTGCATGGGGGTGAGGAAGGGGCGCACCTGGGTGTCGGCGTCGGTGGTGAACATGCGCAGGCTGGCGGGGATGCAGCGGACGTCGAAGTGTGTGCCCATGGTGAGGGGCTCGCCGTCGATGTGGCAGGGGCCTTCGTTGGTGCGCTCGATAGTGACGTGCTTGGCTCGGAAGGTTTCGGTCTGGGTGTTTTTGGGTATCATGCCAGACATCATGTCGATGCCGACGAGAAGTGTGCGCAGGCGCGGTGCGTCTTTGACGATGACGACGTCGAGTAGGCCGTCGGTGATGGATGCCTCTGGGGCGATGAATGCGTTGTTGCCGTACTGGGACGCGTTGCAGCATGCCACGAGGAATGCTTCGCGCTCGATGAATGGTGCGCCGTCGAGGGAGATGCGATAGTTGGATGCCTGATAGTTGCGGAAGACTGAAAGTGCGCTTTTGATATATGTGTGCAGTCCGCGCTGTTTCTCTTTGGCGAACTGGTGTGAGACTGCAGCGTCATAGCCGAGGCCGAAGGTGCAGAAGAACTGGGAGCCGTTGACTGTGGCGTGGTCACAGTCGCATATGCGTCGTTTCTCGATAACCTTAATGGCACCGTCGACGTCGATAGGTATGCTGAGATGCCGGGCAAGGCCGTTGCCGCTGCCGGCGGGGATGATGCCGAATGCTTTGCCGGTACCGCAGAGCGCCCGTGCGGCTTCGTTGACAGTGCCGTCGCCACCACAAGCGATGACGCCGTCGAAACCTTGGGCAACGGCTTGCGATGCGATTCGCGTGGCGTCGCCGTGGCATGTGGTGTAAGCTGTGTCAACGATGAAGCCGGCGTCGGCGAGACGCTGCTCTACATAGTCGGCAAGACCGGCTTTGCTATGGGTACCCGAGATGGGGTTAATTATGAGCTTAAGGCGCATGCAGTGGCGTGAGGGATAAGCTGTTGGTAAAAATTTATCCCCGGCATCGGTTAGGATCCGGGGATAAAGGCGAATCGCTGAGTGACTCGTACAGGATTCAAACCTGTAACCTTCTGATCCGTAGTCAGATGCTC
>CAZSHV010000004.1:0-52011 GCA_964606815.1 uncultured Bacteroides sp.
GTTATATAATAAATAGAAAACAATAAAACAGACACAATATGGTAAGATTAAACGTATCAATGATCGTCGAGACCAACGAAAACCGCGGTCCCCTCGTAGAGAAAGCAACAGAACTCGTCGGCCTTTCGCTCCACGATAAAGGCTGCATCGACTACGACCTATACCTATCGACCACCAACGACGACCGCTACCTCATCGTCGAAACCTGGGAGTCCGAGGCTGCCCTGAAGGCCCACATGGCCTCCGACCACTTCAAGCGCCTCGTCCCCGAGCTCGAGAAATACTCAACCCTCACCCTCGAAAAATTCAACTTCTGAGGCAATAGACATTAGGCACAACGCCGCGAATCGGGGCTGCATCACCATGCAGCCCCGATAACGTTATAAGTGCCAGCTAATTGTAGGGCCGAACGGTCGGTTCGGCCGCCAAAATCGCCATCAATGGATTACACACTCACGTAGGGCTGTACCACCGTGCAGCCCCGATAACGCTCTCATTGCCAGATAATTGTAGGGACACAAGTTCGTTGCGGCCGCCGAAAACGCTCACGACCACGTCAAGGGAGCCCCGGAGGGGCGGGAGCATGGTAGCCGCGGGCGAAAGCCCGTGGATTACAGGGTTTTATAATGAAATCCCCCTCCCCGAAAACTCGGGGAGGGGGTTAGGGGGAGGGGTGAATCGACCTCTATTCCCAATCGTTCTTATAGTAGGAAAGGCCGTATTTTGTAGCCATCACCTCCATTTCCTCCGTCAGACTCCTTCCCCGGTGATGCCATTGCCCCACCCCCTGGCCCCCTCCCTACCTGCAGCGGGGAGGGGGAAGAGGAGAGAGGAGGCCATTCCTACCCCGAGCTTTCGCCCGGGGCTACCTTGCACCCGCCCACTCCGTGGGCTCCGATGACGTCGTCGTTATTGATTCCCAGCGCTTTAACCCCGATTGTAGGGCCAATTCGTTGCGGCCGCAGAAAATGGCATCGGCGACACCCGCATTCCCCCATATTGTATGGCCGCAAGTTCGTTGCGGCCGCGGAAAAACCTCAATAACTATCCAAAAATGTATTACCTTTGTAATCGTTTCCCATGCGTATGGATTCTAAATGAAGATATTACACTTAATATAACGTCATGAAATGATTATAGCTATAACAAACCATCCGGAGGTGTTCGCTCCAAACGAAGACCTCAGTGAAGATGACATCCGTTTATTCGACGAGATGTTGGGCCGAGACTTGTCGAGTAAAGAACGAGAGTTCTTTGAAAACATGAAAGCGAAGGAAGAAGGTGAATTCGCTCCTTCTGCCGACCTCGTTTTAGACGAGCATAACAATTCTGATGAGCTGTTCCTTGTGCGGTATTATTACAGTGAGTATCGCATTGGTCGCGGGCTTCCATCCAACCGTCAAAAAGTGGCAATTTATAGAGATAGCCTTTGTGAGACATTTAAAGCGGATTTGTTCCCTCTTATTGGTCAGAACATCACGTTCTGGGAATGGTTAAAAGCAAACGATTTTTCGGGGATAAATTACAACGGAAATTCGATACTTCAAAAATGAATTCAGAAGAATAGGTATCGCTCAACCCAAAAAGCAGTCTGCGCATTATCTCCCTTGGATGCTTCGATCGCAACTTCACCCAACGAGGCTTTACAACGTAGAGCCTCGATTACGTCCTCTTTGCCAGCTATTCGTAGGGTTGAACGGTCTGTACGGCCGCTGAAAATGCCATCAATGGATTACACGCTCACGTAGGGCTGTGCCACGGTGCAGCCCCGATAACTTTCTGAATGATAGCGTATTGGATGTAGGGACGCTCATTTTGAGCGTCCGGAAAACGCCTGCGAAAACGCTCGATTGTTCGATCCTCCTCTTTTGCGTTCACGCAGGCGAAACGAACTTTCGGCTTACTATTCGCTTCTCGTCTTTTGTGAAACCGGGGATTCTCCTAACGTGCTCCCAAAATCACCCTTTTTCTCACCCTTGTATCCTCTCCAAAATCTCATGGGCGGTGGACACGCACACGGGGCAGGGGGTGCGAGTGCCGGTCTTGATGTCGTGGCAGCGCGTGGCGCCCACGCGGCGGCGAAATTCGGCCTCTATCTCCTCGGCGCGGTCGGGGCGCGCCTGCATGGCCGCGTACAGCGCGCCGCAGAGTCCGCCAGGAGCGCGGCCTCCCACATAGGGCGCGTAATCGGCCACAATATCGGAGCTCTGGTACAAGCTACGCCAGCAGTTGGCCACGGCCTGGGCACAGTTGTGCATATGCGGCGGTCGGCGGAACGTGTCAAGCGGGCTCATATCAGCTCCAGGTGTAGTTCTTGTCAGGGTGAATTCGGGCGGAAAGCCATACTATGATATTGCGCATGGGGCGCGTCATGGCCAGGATGGGAATCATCCACAACATGCGGCGCGAGCGCAGCCCGTAGAGGCCCTGCATCGTAGACCGCTCCGTCACGATCACCGGGATGAGCATGCAGAGAATCAGCGCCGCGGCGATGATCCAACCCGCGTAGTTGAGCATGTCCATGCTCAAAGCGCCAACGATAGCACCGGCCCACACGGCCCACATGAGCCACTGGCCAGCAGCCAGCATGCGACGCGATGCCTTGGGCACGCGTTCGCCGGTGAAGGCATGGCCTTTGCGGTCGGCCGCCAGGGTCTTCTTGAAGTTGTACATCGCCCACAGCGGTATGGCCTGCGGGGCGAGCTGCACGGCAGTGTTGGTGCGTGTGGTGATCTCGTTGATGAAGATGTCATCGTCGCCGTAGCGCAGGTTAAGGCTTCGCGAGAAGCCCTTGTTGTCGAAGAAAAGCTGACGGCGATAGGCCACGTTGCCTCCGCATCCGCGGTAGGGACGGCCCACGGCCGCGGCCGAAAGCCATGCCACGGAAGCCGCTGCGTAGTCGTAAGCGCGGCGGGAGTTGCCTAGGGTGTCGTCGGATGCAGCGTCGGGCATGCGCGTACCCAGCACCACCTGGCATGCGGGGTCGGCGAACGGCGCCATCATCAGCGCCAGCCATTCGCTGCTTGTTGGGCGCGTCTGGTCGTCGACGATCACCACCACGGGGTTGTGGGCGGCCTTAACGCCCAGGGTGAGGGCTAACTTTTTACGGCTCAGGCTGCGGGCGCCGTCGGGTGTGAAGGTGAGGTAGAGGTTGGGATAGACCACGCGCAGACGGCCCACCGTCTGGCGCACCTGCTCCGAGCCGCCTTCGTTCACCACTATTATCTCGAATCCTGGCGTGTAGTCCTGGGCCAGCACGCACTCCAGCGTGCGCTCCAGAGCGTCAGCGTCGTCCTGAGCGTAGACAATCACAGAAGCCGACATCGGCACCGTCTGCGGCACGCCCTTCATGGCGCACTTCACCTGGCACTTGCGCACTTTGCGCCAGCGGCCCAGGTAGACGGTAAGAATATATATCAAGGCCGCCGCGGCGATGCCGAAGCACGCGATGGCCAGAGGGGGGAACGTAAGGGAGATATGCATCGTAGGGTAGAGGATGGCGTGGTTTGCGCCTGCGAAGTTACGAAAAATTCCGCGAACCCCGCAACCCTACCGCCAAAAATACGAACAACTCTGCTCAATGGCTGACAGCCTCAGCGTTAACAGTTTTTTATGGGACAGGCTCTTAGAGTGTTTTCACCACGCGGGCGGGATTGCCGGCCACAACGCTGCGGGGTGGCACGTCGCGGGTCACAACGGCGCCGATGCCTACCACCGATCCCTCCCCTATGGTGACACCTTTCAGCACCACGGCGCGCTTGCCGATCCACACATTGTCGCCTATCGTCACTGGCCGCGACGCCGCCGGCGCCCAGCTCCACGCAGGGCCGTAGAAGCTGCCGCTCAGCGACATCTCCATTCGCGCCTCGGGAGAGACGGGGTGGTTATTATTGTCCATTATTATCACGTCGTCGCTGATAATCACGCATCGGCCAATGTTCACGCTCTCCTTTGCGCCGATGAGTGTGCGGTTGCCGATGTAAGTGTTTGAGCCAATGGAGATTCTGCCGTTGGACGAGGTCTGCAAGGTGCACCCCAAGCAGCAGTCGGGGCCAATGACCACATTCTCGCGCTCGCCGCCAAGGCGCAGCTTAAAGTGCTTAGTCACCTCCACGCGCGGCCCCATCTGGCATTTTCGCCTGGCGCGCCATATCTTCCACCAAAACAGCAGGCGGTGTTTCTTTGACTTGTCCATACCGCGAAGTTACGATTTTTCCGCAAAAAAATCCCCGGTGCCGGCGGGCATCGGGGATATATTTTTAGAAGCTGAAGGTGCTTATTTCTTGGCCACGGGGCAGCCAGCGCAACGCTGGGCGATCTGGGTGAAGAAATCGTTGCCCTTGTCGTCGACGAGGATGAAGGCGGGGAAGTCCTCGACGTCGATCTTCCAGATGGCCTCCATGCCCAGCTCGGGGTATTCGAGCAGCTCCACGTTCTTGATGGAGTTCTGGGCGAGGACGGCAGCGGGGCCGCCGATGGAGCCGAGGTAGAAGCCGCCGTGCTTGTGGCACGCGTCGGTCACCTGCTTGGAGCGGTTGCCCTTGGCGATCATCACCATCGAGCCGCCTGCGGCCTGGAACTGGTCAACGTACGGGTCCATGCGGCCGGCCGTGGTGGGGCCGAAGGAGCCGGAGGCCATGCCGGCGGGCGTCTTGGCGGGGCCGGCGTAGTAGATGGGATGGTTCTTCAGATATTCGGGCATGGGCTCGCCGCGGTCCAGGCGCTCTTTGATCTTGGCGTGGGCGATGTCGCGGCCCACGATGATGGTGCCGTTGAGCGACAGGCGGGTCGACACGGGATATTTCGACAGCTCTGCCAGAATCTCGGGCATGGGGCGGTTGAGGTCGATTTTCACCACCTCGCCCTCGCCCTGGCGGCGCAGCTCCTCGGGGATGAGCTCGCCGGGGTTGGCGTCGAGCTTCTCGATGAAGAGGCCCTCGCGGGTGATCTTGGCTTTGATGTTGCGGTCGGCCGAGCAGCTTACGCCCAGGCCCACGGGGCAGCTGGCGCCGTGGCGGGGCAGACGGATCACGCGGATGTCGTGGGCGAAGTATTTGCCGCCGAACTGCGCGCCCAGGCCTATCTTCTGGGCCTCCTCAAGCAGCTGGCGCTCCAGCTCAACGTCGCGGAAGGCGTGGCCAAGCTCGTTGCCGTGGGTGGGGAGGTTGTCGTAATATTTCACGGAGGCTTTCTTCACCGTGGCCAGGTTCATCTCGGCCGAGGTGCCGCCGATCACGAAGGCGATGTGGTAGGGAGGGCAAGCCGCCGTGCCGAGCGACTTCATCTTCTCCACTAGGAAGGGCAGCAGGGTCTGAGGGTTGATCAGAGCCTTGGTCTCCTGATAGAGGTAGGTCTTATTTGCCGAGCCGCCTCCTTTGGCCACGAAGAGGAAGTGGTACTCGTCGCCCTCGGTGGCGTGGATGTCAATCTGCGCGGGCAGGTTGCAGCCCGTGTTCACTTCGTCGTACATGTTCAGGGGGGCGTTCTGCGAGTAGCGCAGGTTGTCGGTGGTGTAGGTCATGTACACGCCTTCGCTCAGGCGCTCCTCGTCGTCGCAGCCGGTGAATACGCGCTGGCCTTTCTCGCCGTGGATGATGGCGGTGCCGGTGTCCTGGCAGAAGGGCAGCTGGCCCTTGGCTGCCACCTCGGCGTTGCGCAGCATGGTCAGAGCCACGAACTTATCGTTCTCGCTGGCTTCGGGGTCGGAGAGGATTCGGGCCACCATGGCGTTGTGCTCGCGGCGCAGCATGAAGGCGTTGTCGTGAGTGCACTGGCGGGCGAGCATGGTCAGAGCCTCTGGGTCGATCACCAGAAACTCGTGGCCGCCCCAGTTCTCCACCTTCACATAGTCGCTGGTGAGGTGGTAGTACTCGGTAGTGTCGGGGCCGAGGGGGAACATCGGCTGGTACCGGAACGGTTTTGTAGGCATGGGTATAATGGATTGGGGTTATTTGTTGCTTTATGCAAAGGTATGCAAATTTCGCGACCTTGCAAAATATTTCGCATTCAGTGCGCGGCATTCTTCGCCCCCAGCGCGAAGCTCGGCCCTGCGCCCTCGCAAAAATCGGAAATTTAATTAAATTTCACACTTGCGCTGCATTATTATGATTACCTTTGCAATAATGAAGATGTCACTAACACATATGCTCCTGCTGCCCCTGGCTTTGCTCATCGCTTCGGCCTGCGGCGGCGACGCCCAGCCCCCGAGCGCGGACCATCCCGACTATGCCGCCGCGGCCCGCGTCCTGGCCGAGGCTGACATCGAAGCGAACCCCTACGATATACGCATGGACTCAATGCCCGACCATGGCTGCGTGAAGATGAAAATCAACGGCCTGGGCGGCACGCTGGGCCGCGTCTTCCGCGACAGCAACTACCTGCACTATCAGGCCGCCCAAGCCCTGGGCGTCAAGCCCGTCAGCACCCTGCGATCGGCCTGGACCATCGACAAGCCCCTGGTGGAGGTGCGATCTTGCCGCGAGTACTACGTCGACGAGCTGCACCACAGCTACCCCTACCTCGTGCCACAGGCCGCCGACCTGCTCCGCGAGATCGGCCAGCGATTCAACGACTCGCTCCAGGCCCGCGGCGGCGGCAGCTATCGACTGAAAGTGACCAGCGTAATGCGCACGCCCATGACCGTCGGCAAGCTCCGCAGGGTAAACCGCAACGCCTCCGACTCCTCAGCCCACCAGTTCGCCACAACCTTCGACATCAGCTACTCGAAGTTCATCTGCGACTCCATCACCGTATCCCGCACGCAGGAGGACCTTAAGAACCTCCTCGGCGAGGTGCTCTTCGCCGTCCGCGCCGAAGGCAAATGCTACGTCAAGCACGAGCGCAAGCAAGGCTGTTTCCATATCACCACACGTCCCTGACTCCTCACCCATGCCCACCACCGACCGCCCCTCCACCCTCCGCCGAATTGGCCGCGTGTTCAGAATCCTCCTCTTCGTGGTCTTCGGCCTCGTCCTGCTGTTGCTGGGCGCGGTGATGATGACCGTGAAGATGCTCACCCCCGACATCCTCACGCCCCTTGTGGGCAAAGCCGCCAGCTCGGCCCTTGAGGCAAAGGTCGACGTGCGCCGCGTGGAGCTGGGACTGCGCGCTTCTTGGCCTATGGTGACCGTGACGATTGACTCTCTCGCACTCCTCCCCAACAGCATCACAGAGCTTCCTGCCGACCGCCGCGCCGAGCTGCCGCAGTGGGCCGACACGCTGGCCGCCTTCAATCGCCTGCGTGCGGGCATCAACCTCAGCGCCCTGGCCAAGAACTGCATTGACATCACCGATGTGGAAATCACAGCCCCGCGCCTCAACGTGCTAATAGTCAACGAAGACCTCAACAATATCTCCATCTTCCGTCCCAGCGAGGGCGCCGACACCGCGGCCGTCACTGACCTGCCCGACCTGCGCCTGCGATCCTTCAGCGTCCACGACCCGCGGCCCATACGCTTCGTGAACATGGCCGACACGCTCTCCATCACGGCTTCGCTGTCAAAAGCCCAGATCGAACGCCTACGCGAGCACGATATGCCCCCGGAGTATGTGCTCACATTCGACAGCGACATCGACTCGCCGCTCTTCACGCTCCTCGGCATGGAGGGCATACCCGTATCCTTCAGCGGTGACATAGCCTGGGACCACGACAACCCCTACGCCATAGCCCTGTCGCGCCTTAAATTCGGCGTGAGCATCATCCATGGCGAAGTGTCCACTAAGATTAACTTCAACGACCACCTCATCTTCGAGACCCTCGACCTCGATCTCGGCCCCATCAACGTGGCCGAGGGCCTGGCCATGATTCCTGACTCCACGGCTCGTTCCATAGGCCTGCCCCGCGGGGTGGAAACCGACGGCGAGGTGTCGATTGCCGCTCGGCTAAACGCGCCATACGACGTTGCCTCCACTTCTCTGCCCGAGGCGGATATGAGCGTGAGCATACCCCCATGCATGCTGCGATGGCAGAAAGTCGACCTGCGGCAGCTCGCGCTGGAGGCTTCCCTGCACATGCCCGGCGGCACGCTTGACGACGCCACCCTCACCGTTGAGCGTCTGCTCGTCTCCGGCCCCGCCACCACCATCAACCTTAATTGCACCGTCACGCGCCTGCTCTCAGACCCCATCATCGACGGCAAGCTCAACGGCCGCGTCTTCATCGACCGCCTGCCTCCCCTGCTCAAGAACCTCATTCCGGGCCACCTCAGCGGCGTGGTATCGGCCGACGGCAACTTCCTCTTCTCGCCATCGATGTTCGCCCTCAACAAGTTCTATCAGATTCAAGCCTCCGGCAAGATGAACCTGACCAACATGAGCTATGCCACCCACGACTCCTCAACCGTGGTCTACGTGCCATCGGCCTTGGTGAAATTCGGCACCAACGAGCGCCGCGAGGGTCGCCGCGGGGCTATCGACAGCATCCTCTCGGCCTCCGTCACGGTCGACACAGCGCGCATCCGCCATAAGCAAATCAAGATCCGCATCAACGACGTCAAGCTCGGCGTAGGAGCCAAGAACGTGGCTTCGAGCATGGACACAACCACGGTCACGCCCCTGGGCGGCAGCCTCACCGTGGGCTCCTTCGCCCTCTACGCGCATGCCGACTCGGCTGGCATGCGTCTGCGCGGCCTCAAGGGCAGCGTGGGCATGGTGCCCCTCAAAGGCCACCCGGAGGTGCCGCGCCTCACCGCCCGCCTGGAGATAGACCGCCTCAGCGCCGGAGACCGTTACACGCGCTTTATGCTCACCGGTTCGTCGCTCCGCGCCAGCACCTACCGCGACCCCGACGCGCCCTCCGTAGTGGCTCGCCGTCAGCTCAAAGCCCGCGCCGAGGAGCTGCGCCGTCTGCACCCCGGCATCAGCGCCGACTCGGCCATGGCTCTCGCCAGCAGCGAGCGCAAGGGCAGGCCGCGCCGAGGCATGTCCGCGGTGCAGGCTGACAGCGTTGACCTTGAGGTCATCAACTGGCACTCCACCAAGCACTTCCGCCGCTTCCTCAACGAGTGGAAACTCGATGGCACCCTCAAAGCCCAGCGCGCGCGCCTTTTCACCGGGTCCTTCCCCGTGCGCAACCGCATGAACAATTTCAACGTCACCTTCGACACCGACTCTGTGCTGCTCCATAACCTGCAGTACAAAGCCGGCCACAGCGACTTCCTCATCAGCGGCCGCGTCTCCAACATGAAGCGGGCGTTCACCTCGCTCACTGGCCGGCAGGCTCTGAAGGTGAGATTCGACGTGCTCAGCGACACCATCGACATCAACGAGCTCTCGCACGCCTTCTTCACGGGCGCGGCGGCGTCAGACATGCCGCTGGAGGGCACCTTCGACACCGACGACGAGTCGGGCCTCGAACGCGACCTCGAAAAGACTCTCCACGCTGCCGATACCGGCCCGCTGCTCATCCCCACCAACATCGACGCGGAAATCGACGTCAAGGCCAACAACGTGCTTTACTCTGACCTCATGCTCCACAACATGCAGGGCTCTGTGCTGGCCTACGACGGCGCGCTCAACCTCAACGGCCTCAAAGCCAGCTCAAGCGTAGGCGCCGTGGAGCTTTCGGGCCTCTACTCGGCCCCGTCGGTGGCCAACATGCAGTTCGGCTTTGGCATGAAGCTTGAGAGATTCGACATCGCTAACTTCCTCAAGCTTGTGCCCGCCATCGACTCGCTCATGCCTCTGATGCGCGACTTCGGCGGCATCATCGACGCCAACATCGCCGCCACAGCCCCGGTCGATAAGCATATGAACATCAACCTTCCCCTGATGCGTGCCGCCATCAACCTCTCCGGCGATTCCCTGACTGTAATCGACCCCGAAACTTTCCGCACCATGGCCAAGTGGCTGTTCTTCAAAGATAAACATAAGAATATGATTGACCATATGAGCGTGGAGATGCTTGTGGAGGACGGCCAGCTGAAGCTCTTCCCGTTCATGTTCGACTTTGACCGCTACCGCATTGGCGTGCAGGGCCACAGCGACATGGCCTTGAACCTCGACTATCACGTGGCCGTGCTAAAGTCACCGCTGCCATTCAAATTCGGCATCAACATCCGCGGCAACGTCGACCATATGAAGATACGCCTGGGTCGAGCCCGATTCAACGAGAAGGAGACCTACGACCGCGTGGCTATCGTCGACACCACCCGCGTCAACCTGCTGCGCGAGCTTGAGAACGTCTTCCGCCGCGGCGTGCGCAACTCGCGCTTCGCCCCGCTCAACATCTCCTCTCGCCCCGAGGCTGCCAGCATCAACCTCGACGAGGACACCCTCACGCGCGCCGACTCCATAGCCCTGGCTCGCGAGGGCTTGATACCATCTAACCTTGCTCCCAACTGATTCCCCACGTCATGACAGATACATCCACACGCCCCTTTCCCTCCGCCCCTCGCGCCGCCCTGATTGACATGGACGGCACTCTCTACGACTCTATGCCCGGCCACGCCCGCGCGTGGCACCGCCTGGCCTCCGAGCTCGGCATCGACAGCACAGAGCAGGAGTTTTTCGAACACGAGGGCCGCACCGGCGCTGCCATCATCAACATCCTCTTCAACCGCGCCTACGGCCACGACGCCACCCCGCAGCAATGCGAGGAGCTGTACGCCCGCAAGGCCCGCTACTTCGTGGAGCAGGGGCAACCCCAGCCGATGCCGGGCGCGCTGCAGATGCTTGAGGCGTTCCGCGCCGCTGGTGTAAAGACGGTGCTTGTCACTGGTTCCGGTCAGAATTCTCTCCTCAATCGTCTGGAGAGCGATTTCCCCGGCTTCTTCCCCCAGGAGCTCCGCGTCACGGCCCGCGAGTGCGCCCACGGCAAGCCGCATCCTGAGCCTTACCTCATGGCCATGCGCAAAGCCGGCGTCAACCCTGACGAGGCCGTGGTGGTGGAGAACGCGCCCATAGGCGTGGAGTCGGGCTCGCGCTCCGGAGCGTTCACCATTGGTGTCACCACAGGCCCCATCCCCGCCGAGCGCATGGCCCAGGCGGGCGCCGACGTGGTGTTCCCCTCCATGGTTGCCTGCGCGGCCGCCCTCCCAGATATGCTCAAGCTCTGACGCACTTACCAGCATATGGACATTCATAAAATTCAGAATCTTATAGATGAGGATGTGCCAGGTCCGAAGCTGGCGAAGGAGTTAGAGAAGATTCACCGCGAGTCCATTTTCATCATCACCGACGAGAATGTACGCACGCTCTGCCTTCCCCTGCTCGTCGAGTCGTGCCAGTATCTGAGCGATGCCGAGGTTATCACCATCGAGCCTGGCGACGAACACAAGAACCTCGAGTCAATGGTCTACGTGTGGCGCCGGCTCTCCGAACTTGGCGCCACGCGCTCTTCGCTCATTATCAACCTGGGCGGAGGCGTGGTCACCGACCTTGGCGGCTTCGCGGCTTCCACCTTCAAGCGCGGATTGCCTTACATAAATATTCCCACCACGCTGCTCGGCATGGTCGATGCCGCCGTGGGAGGTAAGACGGGCATCAACCTCGGACATCTGAAGAACGAGGTGGGCATAATTAATAACGCAGAGGCCACTGTCATCTGCAGCGCCTTCCTCAAAACTCTTCCCTATGAGGAATTTCTGTCAGGCTACGGCGAGATGCTGAAAATGTCGATGCTCATTTCCACTGACTGGTACAAAAAACTCCTCGCGTTCGATGTCACGGCAAAGATGAACAGGAAGCATTCCTTTGACCTCTCCCTCCTTGTATATGACTATGCCGACATGAAGGCGAGCTATGTAGTCCGAGACCCTTTTGAAACCGGCATCCGCAAAGAGCTCAACCTCGGCCACACAGCCGGCCATGCCTTCGAGACCCTCGCTCTGCGCCGCGAACAACACGTGCCGCACGGCATCGCCGTGGCATGGGGCCTGGTCACCGCTTTGGTGCTGTCTAATATGATATGTGAATTTCCCTCTGACATCCTTCAAAGCATGGCGAGCTATATAAAGGAGTACTACCCTGCTCCCACCTTCACCTGTGACGACTACAACGAGCTCATCGAGCTTATGCGCCACGACAAAAAGAACCCCTCGCCCGACGACATCTTTTTTGTGCTCCTTGAGGCCCCCGGCATACCCCGCGCCGGCTTCCCTACCACCGACCAGATTAAAACCGCCCTCGACATCACCCGCGACCTCCTGCAGTAATCCCCCTTTATAAAACGTTGCCCCTGGGATGTTGGATTGGATGTAGGGCTGTTCCACGGTGCAGCCCCTAACACCATGGTCACCAGTCAATTGTAGGGTCGCCACCTGTGGCGACCGCCTCAAAGGGATATTACCCTCAAAACTACCATATTGTAGGGCCGAACGGTCGGTTCGGCCGCCAAGAGGCGTTCATTCGGAGGCAACACCTCCGCACGCAGTGCTGTACCACGGTGCAGCCCCTAACACCATGGTTACCAGTCAATTGTAGGGTCGCCACCTGTGGCGACCGCCGCAAAGGGATATTACCCTCAAAACTACCATATTGTAGGGCCGAACGGTCGGTTCGGCCGCAAAAACGTCCGCGACAACACCAACAAAGCTCCGGAGGAGCGCGTTTCGGAAGCCGTGGATTTCAATCCACGGTCCAGACGCGCCCTCTCTCCTTCCTCTTCCCCCTCCCCGCCAATTGCGGGGAGGGGGCCAGGGGGTGGGGCCATGCGAAACTCACCCAACGACGAAACCCCGCATGTCACCATAAAATGTTGACCCCATGGATGTAGCGCCGCACGGCCCTAGCGTCCGCGTATCCGCCCACGAAAACACCAACAAATTCATCACATCTTATCCCCCTTCCATAAAAAAATGGGCGCCCCCACCTGGAAGCGCCCATTATAAATCATTCTTAGAATCAGAGTTCTGCCTCTTTGTCCTCGATGGCCATGGTTGAGGTCTTCTCGATGTTAGGAAGCTCCAGGCCGAAGTTGTGCTTTTTATTCTCAATCTTCAGCATGATGGTGAAGATGACGGCTAGCACGCCGAAGCTGGAGAAGATGAGCATGGGCACGGTGTAGCCGCCGGTGCTCTCGAGCACGTTGCCGATGAGCTTGGGCACGAAGCACAGGCCGATGTTCTGAATCCAGAAGATAAGGCAGTAGGCCGAGCCGAGCACCTTCTCGTCGATAATCTTCGGCACGGAGGGCCACAGGGCCGCGGGCACCAGCGAGAAGCTGACACCCAGCACGGCTATGAGCGTCACAGCCAGTGCGATAGAAGGCACAGCGGGGAGCAGGAAGGCGAAGCAGAGGTGACATACCACCATGATTGCCGCGCCCGCGAAAAGCATCGTGGCGCCTTTGCCCACATTGTCGAGGAACGCGCCCAGGAAAGGCGTCAGCACCATGGCAAGGATGGGGAAGAAGCTGAAGAGGCGAGCAGCCGTCTCAGCATTCACGCCGAGTGTGACCTCCAGGTAGTTTGGAGCGTAACGCTGGAAGGGGAAGATAGCGCTATAGTAGAGCACGCAGAGGATGGCCACAATCCAGAACATCTTGCTGCGGAAGATCTTGCCAAGGTCGGAGAGATGGAACTCGTCCTCGGGGTCCTTCTCGTCGCTGAACTCGCCGGCGGCGCGCAGCTGCTTGTCGAATTTGGTGTCCATCACGGCGAACACGCAGTAGTTGATCAGGCCAATGAGCAGCAGCAGGGCGCAGAAGCCGATGGGAGCGGCCACGCTGTAGTCAAACTTCTCGGCGATGATGGGGGCGATCCACATCACGGCGAAGACGCCCAGGCGGGCGATAGCCATCTCCAGACCCATGGCCAGGGCCATCTCTTTGCCCTTGAACCATTTAGCCAGAGACTTCGACACGGTGGTGCCGGCCATCTCGCAGCCGCAGCCGAATATCATGAAGCCCAGCGAAGCCATCTTCGCGCTGGCGGGGAGCGCCGTCCACCACGAGCCGAGCCATGCGGCCAGGCTGGTGGCCTGGAACCACTCGCTCACACCCACCCATTTGATGCCCGCGCCGATCACCATCAGCGACGCCGACAGGATGCCCGTGAAGCGGATGCCCATCTTGTCAAGGATGATACCGGCTATGATCAGGAAGCCGCACACGTTCAGAATGTACTCCGAGGCAGCGTAGGTGCCGTAGGTGCCGCTGGTCCAGTGCAGCTCGTCCTCGACGAGCGACATCAGCGGTGACATCACGTCAACAAACATATAGGCGAAGAACATCATCGATGCTATAAGCACCAGAGCTGTCCAGCGTGCCCACGCCTTGTCGTTGAGCAATTGTTGGATTTGTTTGGTCATTTCTTTAGGATTATTGATTTTTATGTTTGATTTTTCTCTTTTTCAGTGCGCGAAGTTAGCGATTTTTCAGCTTTGACGCAATAATTCAGCCAATCAATAAAGACGAAATCGCGCTATTCACCGTCCGTGACCTCCGGGCTGGCGGCTTTGGAGGATCGGCGCTGTATCACGTAGCGGTTGTAATAGGCCAGCAGCAGGGTGGTGAGCGGCAAGGCTATGATCATGCCGATGATGCCCATCAGCGAGCCCCATATCGACAGCGACAGCAGGATAATGGCGGGGTTGAGGCCCATCACGTTGCCCATAATCTTGGGCGTGAGGAAGAGGTCTTGGATGCACTGCACCACAACGTAAACGGCCATGCACTCCCACCACACCGTCCAGAAGTCCACGCCGCCCTCGGTGGAGTAGACCAGGCACAGCACTGTGGTGATGGGTATGGAGATGAGCTGCAGGTAGGGCACCATGTTAAGCAGGCCTATGAACAGGCCCAGCACCACTGCCAGCGGCAAGCCCACGATCAGGAAGCCGATAGAGAAGAGCACGCCCACTATAGACGCCACCAAAGCCTGGCCGCGGAAATAGTGGTTCATGCTGTCTTTCACATCGTTGGCTATGGAGAACACGGGCCGGCGGAACCGCGGGGGCACCACGTGCACCAGCCCTTGCAGCAGCTTGTTATAGTCGAGCATGATGAAGACCACGTAGAGAATCACCAACAGCCAGTTGACGAACCCCAGGATCATGCTCACGCTGCCCGACACCATATGGGCCACCAGGCTGATCACCCACTGCAGGTCGATGCGCGAGAGGATCACGCGCAGCTGCTCGAAGTCGATGTTGCGGCGCAGGAAGTCGTGCACGCTCTGCGGCACGAAGGGCACCTGCGCGCCGTCGCTGGTGTATTTATGCATCAGCTCGGCCACCTGCCGCATCTCGTCTACGATGCTGGGTATGAACAAGATGCCGAGCATCGTCACCACCAACAGCACCTCCAGCAGCGTCAGCGCGATGGCCACGAAGCGGCCTTTCAGGCGCAGGGCCGCGCGGTTGCGTTGCACCAGAGGCTCTAACATATAGGCGATGAGCCACGCCACCAGGAAGGGCAGAAGCACGTTGCTGAGCCGGTCAACCAGCCAGAGGGCTCCCAGACAGAACAGCACCGTGATCACAAGCCTCACCACGCGGTCAAACGTGAAAGGCCGCTGCCACGGCGTGAGTTTAGCTTTTGTTTCAGCCATAGTCTAAGAAAATTTCGACATGTCAAATAATTGACGGCAAACTTACGCATTTTTTCCCAACCCCGCAAATCACGCCCCAATTTCTGTTCAACGTGTAGCATATAAAAATCCCCATCCCTGCATGCTGCGGGGATGGGGATATCAACGATGAATGCTGTGAATTACTTCACGCTGACCTTCTTGCCGCCGATGATGTAGATGCCGGAGGGCAGGTCTTTGACGCCCACGCGGCCAGTGAGGCGGATGCCCTGGAGGTTGTAAACCTCGGCGTTGGCGCCGTCGGCTTCGATGTCGGTGATGCCGGAGGGGTCGTCAACCTCAGAGAGGGCAGCCACGGGAATCGACAGGGTGGGGGCGTCCTGGCTGGAGAGCTGCACATATGCCTCGTGCACGCCGGCCTCTTGGGGCGTGAAGTGGATGTGGAGCTGACCGCCGTCGTCGGGCAGCATCTCCGCGCTGGTGGAGAACTTGCTGGCATGCGCGCCCGTCACATTCACCATGATGCTCTCTTTCAGGTTCTTGCCCTGGATGGTGAGAGCGTCTGACGTGGTGGTGGCGCCTACGAAGCCGCGCATCTCCACGCCGGCGGTGGCGGCGTTCTTATTGTCGGCGGTGCGGGCTTTGATCTGAGGCAGGTCGGTGCGGCCCCAGGTCACGTCGTCCACATAGTAGACGGTGGTGTTCTCGGTGCCGCGCTCGGCGGTGTAGAGGAAGCCGATGAAGAAGGTGTCGGCCAGGTCAAGGTCCTCGAGGTCGAGCATCAGGTCAACCCACTCTTTGTTGTGGTCGCTGGTGCAGGGCAGGCCGAGGTTGCCCAGGCTCTCCATATAGTCTGCGTCTTCGATATAGAGCACCTCGAGGTTGCAGCGGTCTGCGGCCTCGGGCAGGAAGTCGCCCATGACGCGGAAGGTGAGGAGCTTGGAGTCAGCGCCCTTGAAGTCGAGCGCGGGAGTCACGAGCAGCATCTGCGCGGGGGTGTTCTCGGTGGCTTTGCTGTCGTAGACGGTCACCTTGGCGGCGTGGTTGCCGTCCTCGAAGTCGTAGCCCCACCATGCGCGGGTGCCCTGCATGGCCACGTTGTCCCAGCCGGCGATCATCAGAGGCTTATTGCGCACTGCGCCTTCGAAGTCCTGAACCATGAGCTTCAGCGGGTTGGAGGTGTCGAGTGTGAGCTCTGTGCCTTCTTTCTCCTCGGCGGGAATCTCGCCAGTGGCGGTGCCGGTGAGCTGGATCAGTCGCGTCTCGGCCATCAGACCCTCCACGGCGATGGTGGCGGTGTATGTGCCTGCAGCCTGGGGCTTGAAGGTGACGGTGAAGGTGGCAGTGATATTGGGGTAGAGCGATGTGCTGTTGATGATGAACGTGCCGGGCGCGCTCTGCTCGGCGATCTTGACGTTGCCGGCCTCGATCATGTTGGCAGAGGTGATGGTGAACTGCTGTTGTTGCTGCGCGCCAGCCTCGGCGGTGAAGGGCTCCAGCGCGGCGGGGGCGGTGATCACGGGCAGGTTGTCGGGGTCGTAAGCCTTGCAGTTCACCGACAGTGAGCCGGAGAGGTAGGTGGGCGTGGCGTCTATGCCCACGTTGGCGCGGTGGGCGCCGATCTTGGTGGGGGTGTAGAAGACGTCGACGGCATATGTGCCGGTGCCGGCGGGAATCTCCTCGGTGCTGAGGCTGAACATGTCACGACCCGTGCCGCTCACCCACAGCGTGGCGGGGGCGGGAAGGTTGACAGCCGTGAAGGTGATGGTGGAGAGCTTGGTGGTCTGGCCTATGGGAGCGGCGACGCCGTCAAAGTGGTTCTGCACGGAGGTCTCGAGCGAGGGCTCGTCTGCGGCCTCTGCCTCGATGTCGGCGGCGGAGCGGGGCCAGAGGGTGGTGCCGCTCTTAGCCACGACGATACCGGTTACGGCGGCCTTGGCGGGAATGGTGGTTCCGATCAGGTCAGTGCCGGCGAAGGGACGAACCTGCACGGTGCGGCCGGCGGCGTCGGTGGCTGCGGTCGACGATGCGGCGAAGGTGTCGCCGGCTTTGGCGAAGCTCAGGTCGGTTACGGTCACTAGCTTGTTCCAGTACGAGCCGGGGTCTTGCGCGATGTCTGCGAGGGTGGCCTCGGTGGGCGTCTTAGGCGTGCCGGCGGTGACCTTTGAGGCCTCGATGGGCATGGCCAGGTAGAGGTAACCGGCCTCGGGCATTACATAGAACTGGCTCACCTTGTCGCCCGTCTTGATGTTGCTCATCTCGCTCTTATAATAGTCGCAGCGCACCTCGAGCGCACCTGAGATGTCTTGTATGAAGAAGCGTGATGTGGCGGGGTCGACGTGCGTCACGGTGCCGAAGCGCGACTCCATGCTGTAGTAGGTATAGTCCTCGGCGTCGCCGTCGAAGAGGAGGTTGGAGAGCCAAGCGTAGTTCATTGGGGTGGTAACGGCAAAAGCGGAGCCTTGCAGCACGGCTGATGCGATGTTGGTGCCTGCGTGGGCCACGTTGAGGGCTGCCTTGTAGCTGCTGCCGCCATCGGGCTTGAAGGTTACGGTGACGGTGGCTCCGGCCATGGCCTCGTCGGCGCTGAGGGTGGCTGGCTCGACGGTGAATACAGCGTTGGTGGTGCTTAGGGCGAGGCTTTCGGTGAGGCCCTCGGCTTTAACCTTCACGGTCTGGGTCACGGCCATGCCCTGCAGGGTCGTGGCGAAAGTGACGGTGGCTGGGGTGACAGTGGCTTTGGCTTCGTCGCCCACGGGCGGGTCTACGGGGCCGGTGCCGCCGTTGCCGAGTACATCGGCCAGCGTGGTGCCTACGATGATGTCGTCCACCTTCACCTCGGCCTGCGCCAGCGAGGAGCAGCCCTGGTGCAGGCAGATGCCCTGCACGCCGTTGGTGGTGGAGATGCTGCCTTTGCCGGCGAGGGTGACCGTGGGAGCGGCGTCAGCGTCGGCGGGGTTGACGTAGAGGCAGATGTTCTTTGTGGTGAAGTCGTAGGTGACGGCCACGGTCACGGGCGTGCCGCAGTCGTAGTCGCCGGGGGCGTAGGTGGGGGTGGATGTGGAGGCCGCGATGCCTATGCGGTAGCGCCCCTCAACGTCGCTGCTGGCCAGGGAGACCACGGCGTAGATGGAGCTGTTGCCCACGCCGTCGCCGAAGCCGCTGTAGTTCTTGCCGGCGAAGCCGATGAAGGCATATTTGGATGTGCCGGTGTTGACGCTCTCGGGGCATATGGTGGCCGAGTAGGCGAGCATGCCGGAGGTGATGCCGTCGTCGGCGAAGGCTTTCTTCAGGCGTTCGGCGTTGGAGGAGGTGAGGCCGTTGAGCACGGCTGCTCCGCCTGTCACCTGGATTGGGTTGTCTGTTTTTTTGTCGAGGCGTATCCATTCGCCCTGGCCGTAGAGGGCGCCGGTGGAGTAGGCGTCGAAGTTGTCTGTCAGTAGCACTTCGGCGTTCGACGCGGCTGGCAGGGCCAAGCAGGTCGCCAGGGCGAGGGCTTTAAGCGCTCGGGGGAGGGATTGGATCATAGAAATATGAAATTAGAATGGTTGGATAATCGATGTATGGGGGAAGGGGTGGGGGAGAAGACCCGCCCCGATGGGAGTATCCGAGAGGAGGGTGGATGCACTCGGCAGGTAAGTGTATGGTTCGCAGGTGTGTAGTGAGCAAAGTTCGCAAAGTTAGTGATTATTTGGCACATAGTGCGTTTAAAATCCATAATAAATCATAAATCGCCGCCTTTTAGACAAATCGTGGCATAGATTGTGGGTTTTCCTCACTGCTTTTTCAATACTCTTCTCCACTCTGCGGTCTTCTGTCCCCTGTGTTGGTTTTGTAATGTCTGTGTGAATAAAGCTGAAAAATCGTTGAAAAATATTAATTTCTCCCCCTGTATTGTTTTTTCTCATTGATATATTTCTTATCTTTGCCACAAGAATAAACCAACCCTAAATACCGCCGTCGTCTCCCCGCGGGGCGCGGCTTAAAATCATGAGAAAATCAATCCTTATCTTTGCTGCTGCCTCAGCCCTTGCTATGCAGGCTTCGGCGGCAACTGCCTATGAGGGGAAGATGCAGCAGGCTCTCAATGCCTATGTGCCTGAGCATTACGGCTTCGCAGCCCCCAAAGTGACTAAAGTGGAAGTTGACAAAGCCAAGCGCACCGTCACCGTGGTATGCAACGAGTCCACGGCTTATGTCAACCTCTCTCCCGACCAGGCCGCAGCCCTGGTGGCCGACTGCAAGAGCCGCCTGCCTAAGGAGTTCGCAAAGTATAAGGTGAACGTCGTCGTGCGCTCGCGCGGCGGCGACCAAGCTATCCAGGATCTGGCTCTCTACGCCGGCGACCGCAAAGCCGTGGGCCCCACCGAGACCGTGGCCTTCATCACCGACCTGCAGGCACAGCCCGCTCCCGACGGCCTCGACGGCTCCAACATCGCCATGTGGCAGAGCCATGGCTGGTACTTCGAGCCCAAGCTCAACCGCTGGGAGTGGCAGCGCGCGCGTATCTTCCAGACCGTGGAGGACCTCTACACACAGAGCTACGTGATGCCCTTCCTCATGCCCATGCTCGAGAACGCCGGCGCTTACGTCATGAGCCCCCGCGAGCGCGACGTGCAGACCGTGGAGTACATCCTCGACAACGACGGCACCGGTTACCGCGACCATAACGGATCCAAGCACTGGAGCACCACCAAGACCCCTGGTTTCGCCAACGACGGCTCCCCCCTCACCGTGGGCGTCAACCCCTTCCGCCAGGGCACTGCCCGCCAAGTTGAGACGGTGGCAAAGGATAAGAAGGCCAGCACTGCCTCCTATACGGCTAACATCGCCAAGGATGGCCAGTATGCCGTGTACGTGAGCTATCAGTCGCTGCCTAACTCCACCACCGACGCGCTCTATACCGTGCACACAGCCGCCGGCGACCGCCAGTTCACCGTCAACCAGAAGATGGGCGGCGGCACGTGGATCTACCTCGGCCACTTCCCCTTCCGCGCCGGCGAGCAGCAGATCGTCTCTGTCACCAACGCTTCCTCCACCCCCGGAGCCATCCTCACCGCTGACGCTGTGAAGGTGGGCGGCGGCATCGGCAACGTGGCCCGCATCGTCAAGGAGCCCCTCGACTCCATCGACTATGAGTACGTCCTCTCTGGCTATCCCCGCTTCACCGAGGGCGCGAAGTACTGGCTGCAGTGGGCCGGCGCTCCCGACTCGGTCTACACCCCCTCCGACAACGTCAACGACTACAGCGACGACTACCGCTCTCGCGGCCTGTGGGTCAACTGGCTCACCGGCGGATCCTCCATGCTCCCCGAGCGCGAAGGTTTGAACATCCCCGTCGACCTGGCTTTCGCTTTCCACACAGATGCCGGCACCACCCGCAACGACTCTATCATCGGCACCCTCGGCATATACTTCTCTAAGGCCAACGACGGCGTCTACGCCAACGGCACCAACCGCCTGGCTTCCCGCGACCTCACCGACTTGGTGATGTCAAACATCGTCCGCGACGTGCGTGCGCAGTACGAGCCTAACTGGACGCGCCGCGGCATGTGGGACCAGAGCTATTACGAGGCCCGCGTGCCTGAAGTGCCCACCATGCTCCTGGAGCTGCTCTCCCACCAGAACTTCGCAGATATGAAGTATGGTCTCGACCCCGAGTTCCGCTTCACCGTCAGCCGCGCCATCTATAAGGCCATGGGCCAGTTCCTGGCTCACCGCGACGGCCGCCAGTTCGTGGCCCAGCCTCTCGCGCCCCGCGCATTCGCCATCAGCCGCCCCGCTGCCGGCCAGTACAAGCTCACATGGAAGGAGCACGTCGACACCCTCGAGGCCACTGCCACCCCCACATATTATATAATAGAGGAGTGTGTGGGCGACCTGGCTAACGGCTTCCACAAACTCGCCCAGGTGTCCGCGCCTGAATATACGCTCACCGTCAGCGACGACCTCATCCACTCCTACCGCATCATCGCTGGCAACACCGGCGGTGTCAGCTTCCCCTCCGAGACGCTCTCGCTCTGCGAGATGGGCGACGACCCCGTGCTCGTGGTCAACGGCTTCACACGCGTCAGCGCTCCCGACTGGATCGACGGCGACCAGATCGCTGGTTTCTACGACGTCCGCGACCATGGCGTGCCTTACCTTCAGGACATCTCCTATATCGGCACCCAGTTTGAGTTCCGCCGCGACATCCCCTGGATGGACGACGACGCTGCTGGCTTCGGCGCTTCCCGCGCTAACTACGAGAAGGACGTCATCGCAGGCAACACCTTCAACTATCCCTACGTCCACGGCCAGGCCATCCGCGCCGCCGGCCGCGGCTTCTACTCCGCCTCCGTCGAAGCCTTCAGCGCTGACCCCGTGCAGAACATGCCCCGCATCGTCGACCTCATCCTCGGCAAGCAGAAAGAGGTGAAGACCGGCCGCGGCGCTATGCCCACGCGCTTCAAAGCCTTCCCCACCGAGCTCCAGAACAAGCTGGCACGCTACACCGCAGGCGGTGGCAACCTCTTCATCTCCGGCGCGTATGTGGCCACCGACATCTGGGATAACCCCAACAGCAGCAAGGAAGTGGCCGAGGCCGACCAGAAATTCGCCACCGAGGTGCTGGGCTACCACTGGCGCGTCGACCAGGCTTCCGTCACAGGCGAGGCCTACACCGTCAAGTCGCGCTTCCGCGAGTTCACCCCCGCTGAGTATCAGTTCTCCGCCGAACTCAACTCTGAGTGCTACGCCGTAGAGAGCCCCGACTCCTTCTACGCCGCCAACAAAGACGGCGCCACCATCATGCGCTACACCGAGAACAACCTCGTGGCCGGCATCGCCTACAACCCCGGTTCCTATCGCACCGTCGTCATCGGCTTCCCCTTCGAGACCATCAAGAGCGCGGCCGAGCGCGACGAGCTTATGGGCCAGGTGCTCAACTTCCTCTCCCAGCCCGGCAGAGCGCGATAATCTCCAAGAAACAACTAATACCTAATTAAATGATCACCGCATTCATCCCCTTCGTCAGCGAAGAGCAGGTGGCCCAGACCGTGGCTAACCTCAAGGCATCCCCGCTCATCACCAAGATCGTCTACCTCCCCGTCGACGAATATCCCATCAACGCCACAAAGACCATCAAGCACATAGCCAAAGAGGCCGTGGGCAGCCGCTATATCCTCCTCTACACCAAGACTAACACCCTCGCTCCCGGCTACTTCGCCATCGAGCGCCTGGTGCGTCTGGCCGAGGACAGCGACGCCGCTATGCTCTATGCCGACCACTACACCGTCGTCGACGGCGTGCAGAGCAACGCCCCCGTCATCGACTACCAGTTCGGCTCGCTCCGCGACGACTTCAACTTCGGTTCGCTCCTCTTCTTCAACACCGCTTGCTTCGAGAAGGCAGCCGAGGGCATCGATAAGGAATACAACGCAGCCGGCCTCTACGACCTGCGTCTGCGCATCAGCCGAGTGGCCCCCATCGTCCACGTCAACGAGTACCTCTACCAGGACGTCACCACCGACAACCGCGCCACCGGCCAGAAGATTTTCGACTATGTCGATCCCAAGAACCGCGGCGTGCAGATCGAGATGGAGCAGGCTTGCACCGAGCATCTCAAGGCCATCGGCGGCTATCTGCCCCCCGTGTTCGAGCCCATCCAGTTCGGCGACGAGAAGTTTGAGTACGAGGCCTCTGTCATCATCCCCGTGCGCAACCGCATCCGCACCATCCGCGATGCCATCCGCAGCGCCCTGTCGCAGAAGACCACATTCCCCTTCAACGTCATCGTCATCGACAACCACTCCACCGACGGCACCACCGAAGCCATCGCTGAGTTTGCCGACGAGCCCCGCGTGGTCCACATCATCCCTGAGCGCAAAGACCTCGGCATCGGCGGTTGCTGGAATCTGGGCGTGGAGAACGAGAAGTGCGGCAAATTCGCCGTGCAGCTCGATAGCGACGATGTCTACAGCAGCGACGACACCCTCCAGACCATCGTCGACGCTTTCTACGAGCAGAACTGCGGCATGGTCGTCGGCACATACATGCTCACCAACATCGACTGCCAGCCCATTCCCCCGGGCGTGATCGACCACAAGGAGTGGACCCCCGACAACGGCCGCAACAATGCCCTCCGCATCAACGGCCTCGGCGCTCCCCGCGCATTCTACACCCCTCTGCTGCGCAAGATCCATGTGCCTAACACCAGCTACGGCGAGGACTACGCTCTCGGCTTGGCCTTCTCGCGCCACCACCAGATCGGCCGCATCTACGACGTGCTCTACTTCTGCCGCCGTTGGGAGGACAATAGCGACGCCGCCCTCAGCCTCGAGAAGATGAACGCCCACAACCTCTACAAAGACCGCATCCGCACCTGGGAGCTCCAGGCTCGCGTGGCTATGCAGAAATAATTCTTAATTCACAATTCATAATTCATAATCGCATGATTTCTAATCATTTGATTATGGGTTATGAATTGTGCATTCCTCACTACTAATGCCCATCAACCAATTCATATCCTCCCAGCTCGAAGCTTGGCCCCAGGCCGCTGAGAACTACGCTGCCCTCCAGAGTGTAAAAGTCAAGGAAATCACCCTCCCTGGCGGGTTCAAAGTCAAAGTGCAGTTCAATCCCGGCCGCGCCGTGTCGTCGGGTGCGAAAGTAGACGCCGCTTCTATCAAGAAGCGTCCCTGCTTCCTCTGCGAGAAGAACCGCCCCGAGGTGCAGTTCGGCCTCGACCGCGGCCAGTACGTGATTCTCATCAATCCGTTCCCCATCTTCCCGCGTCATCTCACCATCCCCGACGTCGACCATGTGCCTCAGCTCATAGCTGGCCGCGCAGGCGATATGTACGATATCGCTCGCGAGCTCACGGGCTTCACCGTGTTCTACAACGGCCCCCGCTGCGGTGCCTCGGCTCCTGACCATTGCCACTTCCAGGCCGGCAACAGCGACTTCCTCCCCATCACCGAGGCTCTCGCTGACTTCAACCCCGAGCCTGACACCCTCATGGTGCCCGACCAGGTGCCTTGGGGCGTTATCGTGTTCGATGCCACATCTCGCGCCCAGGCCAAGCGCCTCTTTGACCGCGTGTACCGCAATCTCCCCATGGCCGAGGGCGGCGAGCCGATGATGAACGTGCTCTGCTACGCCATCGACGACGCTCGCACGCGCTTTGTCATCATCCCCCGCAAGGCCCACCGCCCCAGCTTCTACGGCACCGAGGGCGAAGACGTGATGATGATCTCTCCCGCGTCGGTCGATATGGGCGGTGCTTTCATCACTCCCCGCGAGATTGACTTCGAGCGCATCGGCGCCGACGAGATCATGAAGATAGTCGACGAGCTTTGCCTCACTCCTGCCCAGGCCCGCAAGATTGCCTCCCGCCGCATCGAGGAGCCGCAGGTGAGCGTCGGAATCATGAGCGACAAGCTCATTGAGATGAACCTCCACGGCAACTATATGCTCGACGGCGACAAATTCTCCGGCTCCGTTGTCCTCAAGGCTGCGCAGCTCAAGGAGGAGATGATGTTCGTGCCCACCAGCCGCGACTGCTATGCCGAGGTCAAGGGCGTCACCATCGGCGTCAACTTCCACTGGGAGCGTCGCGAGAACCAGCGCTTCGCCGGCGCCATCCTCGTCATGCCCCACGACGACGAGCTTGTGCTAATCAACATCCTCCCCGTCGAGGACTACCTCACCAGCGTCATCTCCTCCGAGATGAGCGCCACGTCTTCGCTCGAGCTGCTCAAGGCCCACGCTGTGATATCCCGCTCCTGGCTTCTCGCCCAAATCGAGAAGTCAAAGCAAGAGGACGCTGCCGCCGCCGAGCGCGACATGATGGTGCGCACCGACAGCGAGGTCATCGTATGGTACGACCGCGAGGACCACACCCTCTTCGATGTCTGCGCCGACGACCACTGCCAGCGCTACCAAGGCATCACCCGCGCCTCCACCGAGGCTGTCCGCGATGCCATCGCCGCCACGCGCGGCCAGGTGCTCACCTACGACGGCGAGCTCTGCGACGCGCGCTTCTCGAAGTGCTGCGGCGGCGTGTTCGAGCAGTTCGAGAACTGCTGGGAGCCTGAGTTCAAGCCTTACCTCGAGGCCGCCGCCGACACGGACACCCCTGACGTCTTCCCCGACCTCACCATCGAGGAGAACGCTCGCCAGTGGATTCTGTCATCGCCTCCTTCCTTCTGCAATACCACCGACCGCGAAACCCTCTCGCAGGTGCTAAATAACTACGACCGCGAAACCCCCGACTTCTTCCGCTGGCGCGTGGACTACACGCAGGAAGAAATCTCCGACATCGTGCGCCGCCGCACGGGCGACGACTTCGGCACCATCCTCGCCATCGTCCCCCTGGAGCGAGGCACCTCGGGCCGTATCACGCGCCTGCGCATCGTCGGCACGCGAAAGACCCGCGAGATCGGTAAGGAACTGGAAATCCGTCGCACCCTCTCCGAGAGCCATCTCTACAGCTCTGCTTTCGTCGTGGAGAAGACTCCCGGCGGCTTCGCGCTCCACGGCGCCGGTTGGGGCCACGGCGTGGGCCTTTGCCAGATCGGAGCTGCCATGATGGCAAGCCAGGGCCACGACTATCGCCAGATTCTCAACCACTACTTCATCGGCGCCGACATCACGCCCGACTACAACCATTAATTCTCTAATCCTTCTGCCACCTCCCTCCGCCCCAAGGCGGGGGAGGGCGGCATAAATACCTGAAAATGGAAAAAGCATCTGCAAAAAAGCGCAGCCCGTGGGCTTGGATCCCCACGCTATACTTCGCGCAAGGCCTGCCTTACGTGGCCGTCATGACCATCTCGGTGATCATGTACAAGCGTCTGGGCATGAGCAATACCGACATCGCTCTCTACACCGGCTGGCTGGGCCTTCCCTGGGTCATTAAGCCCTTCTGGAGCCCCTTCGTCGACCTCATCAAGACCAAGCGCTGGTGGACTCTCGCCATGCAGTGGATCGTGGCTTTCGCCCTCGCCGGCATCGCATTCTCGATCCCCACGAATTTCTATGTGCAGTTCACCCTCGCCATATTCATGCTTATGGGCTTTGCCTCGGCCACGCACGACATCGCTGCCGACGGTTTCTATATGATAGCCCTCACGGAGCATGAACAGTCATTTTACGTAGGTATCCGTTCCACCTTCTACCGCGTCGCCACAGTCGTGGGCCAGGGCCTGCTCGTGGTGCTCGCCGGCGTCATCGAGCTCAACACGGGTCTCGAACCGCTGGAGATGCAGCTTGTTGTCGACCCCGACATGCCTGCCACCATAGCTGCACTGCCCCCCTCGGTGCAGAGCGTGGAGGGCGCCGCGGAGTCGCGCTTCATCGTAGAGATGCCCGAGCGCGCGTCAGTAGCCGCTGCCGATAGTGCTGTGCTGCCCGACGGCTCTGTTGTGGCCATGTCGCAGCTGCTTCCCACCATCGCCAAGCATAACATCGAGGCTGGCTTCACCGCTGCCGAGGCCGAGAAGGCCGCGGCTGCCCACAAGGCTGAGTGGAGCAGCTTCCGCACTTGGCTGAAGAATACCTTCGGTGAGAACCGTCCTACCAGCGACGAGGCCGCCAAGGGCGCCAACATCGTTGTGGCTGCCATCCAGCTCCAGGCCGCTGAGGGCGACCAAGAGGAGAAGGTGCTCATCGTCAACTTCGCCGACGGCGACCAGAGCCTCCGTCTCGGCGGCGACACCCGCCTGGTGTTCAACGCCGACAACGCTGGCAAGACGGCCTATGTGCCCATCATCGTCGACCCCAAGATCAAGGGCGTGGCTCAGGCCACCTTCCGCGGCACATCGGGCAATATCCCCATGGCTTGGACCGTGGTCTTCATCGTGCTCTCCGTGTTCTTCTTCGTGGTGGTGATCTACCACTCATGGGCTCTCCCCCGTCCGGCCGACGACCGCCGCGCTGGCGAGGCCACGGCTGCCGGCATCGTGGGCGGCTTCGTGGATGCCTTCAAGACGTTCTTCACCAAGTTCCCCGTCTGGCAGACCGTCGCGGCCATCCTCTTCATGCTGCTCTACCGCTTCCCCGAGGCGCAGCTCACCAAGATTATCCAGCCCTTCCTCCTCGACCCCGTCGATAAGGGCGGTCTGGGCCTCACCACTGGCGAGGTCGGACTCGTCTACGGCACCGTTGGCATCATCGGTCTCACCATCGGCGGCATCATCGGCGGCATGGTGGCTGCAAAGGGCGGCCTCAAGAAGTGGCTCCTGCCCATGGCCTGGAGCATGTCGCTCACATGCCTTACGTTCGTCTACCTGAGCTACGTGCAAGACCATTCGCTGCTCACCGTCAATATCTGCGTCTTCATCGAGCAGTTCGGCTACGGCTTCGGTTACACAGCTTATATGCTCTATCTCATCTACTATAGCGAGGGCAAGTTCAAGACCTCTCACTACGCCATCTGCACAGGCTTCATGGCTCTGTCTATGATGACGGGCATGATCGCCGGCTGGATCCAGGAGACCATCGGCTACCAGCACTTCTTCGTCTGGACCATCATCTGCTGCATCGCCACCATCGGCGTGGCCATGATGGTCAAGGTCGACCCATCCTTCGGCAAAAAGCAGGTGGAAGACACCAAAGAGTAATCACACATTCCAATCATCAGCATTTACACCAATGAACAAACTCATCATAGCGGTCATCGCCGCCCTCACTTCTCTCTCCATGGCCGCGCAGGTCAAGCCTGGCATCGAGGTGCTCCGCGACGGAGGCTTCGCCCAGCTCCAGGGCAAGCGCGTGGGCCTTATCACAAACCCCACCGGCGTAGACAATAAGCTCAAGTCCACCATCGACATCCTCCACGAGGCTCCCGGCGTCGAGCTCAAGGGCCTCTACAGCCCCGAGCACGGCGTGCGCGGCGACGTCCACGCTGGCGACACTGTCTCCACCTACATAGACCCCGCCACTGGCGTCACCGTCTTCTCTATCTACGGCAAGCACCGCAAGCCCACCGAAGACATGCTCAAGGACATCGACGTCCTCGTCTACGACATCCAGGACAACGGCTGCCGCTCCTTCACCTTCATCTCCTCTATGGGCCTGGCCATGGACGCCTGCGCCAAGCTCGGCAAGGAGTTCATGGTGCTCGACCGCCCCAACCCCGTAGGCGCCAACAAGATCGAGGGTTGCATCGTCGAGGATTCCTGCTTCTCGTTCGTCAGCCAGTTCCCCATTCCCTACCTCTACGGCCTCACCCCCGGCGAGCTCGCTAAGTACCTCAACGAGGAGGGCCTGCTGGAGAGCGGCAAGAAGGTTGACCTCACCGTTGTGCCCATGGAGGGCTATACCCGCGACATGACCTTCGCTCAGACCGGCATGCCCTGGGTGCTCCCCTCGCCCCATATGCCCAACCCTGAGAGCGCGCTGCTCTACCCAGCCTCCGGCATCCTCGGCGAGCTGTACTACATGAACATCGGTGTGGGCTACACACTCCCCTTCAAGCTATTCTGCGCTTCCTGGATCAACGCCGAGGAGCTCTCCCAGGCCCTCAACGCCCTGGAGATTCCCGGCATGATGTTCCGCCCAATCCACATCAAGCCTTTCTACAGCACCAATAAAGATGAGAACGTGCAGGGCGTCGAGATGTACGTCACCGACCCCGAGAAGGCCCCCCTCTCGCTTGTGCAGTTCTACGTCATGCAGGAGCTCGCTCGCATGTACCCCGACCGCAAGCTCTTCGACGTGGCTGACTCCAAGCGCTTCAAGATGTTCGACAAGGTGGTGGGCAGCCGCAACATCCGCCCCATGTTCACCGAGAACTATCAGGTGAGCGACATCGTGGACTATTGGAACAAAGACGTCGAGCCCTTCCGCGCCGCTTCTTCCAAGTACCATCTCTATAAGTAATCCCCCTCGGTCGCCGAGGCCCAATCCCTCGGCGGCCTTTTTGGCATATTACATTGTCTCTAATGACCCCTCTTCACGAAGAATATCTCAAAGCGATTAAGCGCATCGTCCCCGCGGAGCGCATCTACACCGACCCTCTGCGCACCATAGCATGGGGCACCGACGCCAGCTTCTACAACCTCATCCCCCAGATGGTGGTGCGGGCGCAAGACGAAGCCGAGGTGTCGGCCCTGCTCGCGGAGGCCTCGCGCCTGGGCGTGCCTGTCACCTTCCGCGCGGCTGGTACCAGCCTCTCGGGCCAGTCGATCACCGACTCGGTGCTCATAGTGGCCGGCAAGAGCTGGGAGCGTTGCGAAATCGCGCCCGATGCCTCCACCATCACCGTGCAGCCGGGCATCATCGGCGCGCGCGTCAACGAGCTGCTGCAGCCCTTCGGTCGCATGTTCGCCCCTGACCCTGCATCCAAGAAGTCTGCCATGGTCGGCGGCATCGTCATCAACAACGCCTCCGGCATGAACTGCGGCACGCACGCCAACTCCGATAAGATTATGCGCTCCATGCGCGTGGTCCTCGCCGACGGCACCGTCATCGACACCGCCAAGCCAGGCACCAGCGACTCCGAGAAGCGCCTGCTCGCCGAGCTGTCAGCCATCCGCGCCGACATCATGGCCGACCAGGAGCTGGTGGACCGCATTCGCCATAAGTATTCTATCAAGAACGTCACAGGCCTCAACCTCCTGCCCTTCGTCACCTTCGACGACCCCCGCGACATCCTCGCCCACGTCATGGTCGGCTCAGAGGGCACCCTCGCCTTCATGAGCGAGGCCACCATGGCCACCTCCCATCTGTATCCCTTCTCGGCGTCGGCCATGGTCTATTTCAAAGACATGGCTGAGGCTTGCCGCGCGGTGGTGGCTATCAAGCCCCTGCCCGCTGTCTACAGCTGCGAGATGCTCGACAAGAAGTCGCTGGCCTCCGTCGGCGACACCACGGGCGAGGGCCTCACCGCGCTGCTCATCGAGACGCGAGCCGACAGCCTCGCCGACGTCCAGGCCGGAGCCGCCGAGATTGAAAAGGCATTAGAGAAATTCGACCTCTTCCGCCCCGCGCGTTTCACCACCGACCCTGCCGAGGTGGCGGCCATGTGGCAGATGCGCTCTGGCGTGTTCCCCGCCGTGGGTGGCACTCGCCCCGCGGGCACCACTGCCCTCATCGAGGACATCGCCTTCCATATCCAGGACCTCCCCGAGGCCACCGTCGACCTTGCCAATCTCCTTGAAAAGAGCGGCTACGACGACGCCTGCATCTACGGCCACTGCCTGGAGGGCAACTACCACTTCGTCATCTCCCAGAGCTTCGACACGCAGGCCGAGATCGACCGCTACATGCTTCTGATGCGCGACATCGAGACGCTCGTTGTGAATAAGTACAACGGCTCGCTCAAGGCCGAGCACGGCACGGGCCGCAACATGGCTCCCTTCGTCGAGAAGGAGTGGGGCGCGAAGGCCTTCGCTTTCATGCGCCGCGTCAAGCAGGCATTCGACCCCAAGGGCATCCTCAACCCTGGCGTTATTTTCAACGACGACCCCCTCTGCTACGTGCGCCATCTCAAGCCCATGCCGGCGTTCAACTCTAAGGTTGACCGCTGCATCGAGTGCGGTTTCTGCGAGGTCAACTGTGTGAGCTGCGGCCTCACCCTCTCCGCCCGCCAGCGCATCGTGGCCCAGCGCGCCATCGTGCAGCTGCAGCGTTCTGGCCAGGACCCCGAGCGCATGCGCGAAATCATCAAGGGCTTCAAATACTACGGCAACGAGACCTGCGCCGGCGACGGCCTTTGCTCCACCTCGTGCCCGATGAAAATCAACACGGGCGAGCTCATCCACGACATCCGCGAGGCGCACCTGCCTCCGGGCTCGGCTGGCTACCGACTTGGCACATGGGCCGGCCGTCACTTCGCCGGAGTCACCAAAGGCCTCAAGCCTGTGCTTTTCCTGGCCGACGTGGCGCACCGCGCCATGGGCGATAAGCTCACCGCCAAGGTGGGCCGCGGCCTCCACGCCTTGGGCCTGCCGCTCTGGACGCCCTCCCTGCCTGGCCCCATCGCCGAGCCGTCTGCCAAGCGTTACGGCGACACGGAGCCCCAGCCCCGCAAGGTGGTCTACATCCCCTCGTGTTTCAACCGCACCATGGGCGCATCGCGCATGGCCGGACAGAAGCCTGACCGTCCCCTGGCCGAGGTCATGACGGAGCTTTGCCGTAAGGCTGGTTTCGAGGTCATCTTCCCCGAGGGCATGGACAAGCTCTGCTGCGGCCTCATCTGGGAAAGCAAAGGCATGCCCGCCGAGGCCGACCGCAAAAGCGAGGAGATGATCCAAGCCCTGCTCGTGGCCAGCGAAGGCGGCCGTTGGCCTGTGGTTATGGACCAGAGCCCCTGCGTGCACCGTCTGCGCGAGTTCGACTCGGCCCGCATCCGTGTCATGGAGCCCTCGGAGTTCATCACCGAGCACCTGGTCCCGCACCTCGATTTCCACCCCGTCGACACCCCCGTGGCCGTGCACGTCACATGCTCCACACGCCGCATGGGCCTCGCCGACAGCCTCGTGGGCCTGGCGCGCCGCTGCTCTTCGCGCGTCTTCGTCCCCGCCGAGGTGGGCTGCTGCGGCTTCGCCGGCGATAAGGGCTTCACCCACCCCGAGCTAAACGCATGGGGCCTGCGCAAGCTCCGCCCGCAGATCATGGAGGCCGCCATCAAGGAGGGCTACTCCAACTCCCGCACCTGCGAGATTGGCCTTACCACCAACTCCGGCATCCCTTACCGCTCTATCGTCTACCTCGTCAACAGCGTCACCACGCCCCGATCCTGATCTCAAACACCTCATTATCCTTCAGCAATGACTGACACTACTGCCAAAATCAACCGTTCGCGCCTGCTCTCGCTCGACATCCTCCGCGGCATCACGGTGGCCGGCATGATCCTGGTCAACAACCCAGGCTCATGGGGAAACATCTACGCCCCCCTCGAGCACGCGCCCTGGAACGGACTCACGCCCACCGACTTGGTTTTCCCCTTTTTCATGTTCATCATGGGCGTGTCCACCTACTTCTCCCTGCGCAAGTACGACTTCCGATTCTCCGGCGCCGCCGCCTGGAAGATTCTGCGCCGCGCCATCGTCATCCTCTTCATCGGTTGGGCCATCGCGTGGTTCGGACGCTTCCTCCGCGGTGTCATGAACCCCGACATCTCGCTCCTTGAAGCCACGTTCACATTCGACCACATGCGTCTGCTGGGCGTGCTACCCCGCTTGGCCATCTGCTACGCCGTCACCGCCATCATCGCCCTGCTCGTCAACCATAAGCACCTGATTTGGATTGTCGGCGGCATGCTTGTGGCCTACGCTCTGATGCTCATATTCGGCCACGGCTACGATTTCAGCGACGTCAACATCATCTCCGTAGTCGACCATAAGGTGCTAGGCCCCAACCATATGTATGCCGACACCATCGACGGCGTCACCCTCAAGTTCGACCCCGAGGGACTGCTTTCCACTCTCCCCTCCATCGCCCACTGCATGATCGGCTTCCTCTGCGGCGGCATGATCGTGGCCACAAAGGACAACGCCGAGCGCTGTAACAAGCTCTTCATCGTCGGAGCCATCCTCACCTTCGCCGGCTTCCTCCTCGCCTACGGCCTCCCCATCAACAAGAAAATCTGGAGCCCCACCTTCGTGCTCACCACCTGCGGTCTGGCCTCCACACTGCTTGCCCTGCTCATCTGGATCATCGACATCCGCGGCCATCGCCGCTGGTGCACTTTCTTCGAGACCTTCGGCGTCAACCCCCTCTTCCTCTACTCCCTCTCAGCCATCCTCTCCATCACCTTCGGAGCCGTCAAGATCCCCTTCTCTGCGGCCGAGAGCGGCATGGCATCCTTCTCGCAGATCATCTACCGTTACACCTACATCCCCATCTGCGGCGGCGATAAGGTGCTTGCGTCGCTCTGCTACGCCGTCACCTTCGTTCTCATCAACTGGGCCGTGGGCTATATCCTTTATAAAAAGAAAATTTACATTAAGATATGAAACTTATTGCAGATTGCGGTAGCACCAAGATCGACTGGTGCCTTACCGAAGACGGAAAAGTGGTGAAGCAAATCTTCACCTCCGGCATGAACGCCGTCATGCTCACCCGCGAGGAAATGGCAGCGCGTATCGCCCAGGAGCTCATGCCCGAGCTCGGCGACCTCGCCGCCGGCATCTCCGAGATCTATTTCTACGGCGCCGGTTGCATATCCCCCGAGGTGTGCGCCAACGTCGCCCTTGCCATCAAAGAGAACATCCCCGCCTCCACCATCGAGGTCCACACCGACCTCCTCGCCGCCGCCCGCGCCCTCTGCGGCCGCGCCCCCGGCATCGCTTGCATCATGGGCACAGGCTCCAACTCCTGCTATTACGACGGCACCGAGATTGTCGACAACGTTTCCCCTCTCGGCTATATCCTCGGCGACGAAGGCAGCGGCGCGGTCCTCGGCAAGATCCTCGTCGGCGACGTCCTCAAAAACCAGCTCCCCGCCGACCTCTGCAAGGCTTTCCTTGAAGAGTACGGCCTCGACCGTTTCGAGATCATCAAGCGAGTCTACAAAGAGCCGGGCGGCAACCGCTTCCTCGCTTCCCTCACACCCTTCCTCATCCGCAACATCGACCGTAAGGAGATCTACGACCTCGTCCACCGCTCCTTCACAGCGTTCTTCGTCCGCAACGTCTGCCAGTACCCCCAGTACCGCGACGTCAAGGTCAACTTCATCGGCTCCATCGCCTTCTACTACCGCGACGTCCTCACAGCCGCCGCCGAGGCCTGCCACTGCACCGTCGGCACCATCATCAAGAGCCCCATGGAGGGCCTCATCGCCTTCCACGCCCAGGCATAATCTCATCCCATTAGCTAATTCCAAAATCCCTATAACATGGCATTTGTGAAAATTTCCGAGCAGTCCTCGCTCTACGATAACCTCGAGAACAAGAGCGTCGGCGAGCTCCTCCACGATATCAACAACGAAGACAAAAAGGTCGCACTCGCCGTCGAGAAGGCCATCCCCCAGATCGAGAAGCTCGTCATCGAGATCGAAAAGCGCATGAAGCGCGGCGGCCGCATCTTCTACATGGGTGCCGGCACCTCCGGCCGCCTCGGCGTGCTTGACGCATCCGAGATTCCCCCCACATTCGGCATGGACCCCTCATGGGTAGTCGGCATTATCGCCGGCGGCGACACCGCCCTGCGCAATCCCGTCGAGAACGCCGAAGACGACACCGAGCAGGGATGGCGCGACCTCCAAGCCTTCAACATCAACGACAAAGACACCGTCATCGGCATCGCCGCCTCCGGCACCACACCCTACGTCATCGGAGCCCTCAAAGCATGCCGCGAGCACGGCATCCTCACCGCCGCCATCACCTCCAACCCCGAAGCCCCCATCAGCGCGGCAGCCGACATACCCATTGAGATGGTCGTCGGCCCCGAGTACGTCACCGGCAGCTCACGCATGAAGAGCGGCACAGGCCAGAAGATGATCTGCAACATGATCACTACCAGCGTCATGATCCGCATGGGCCGTGTCAAAGGCAACAAGATGGTCAACATGCAGCTCTCCAACGCCAAGCTCGTTGACCGAGGCACACGCATGGTCGTCGAGGAGCTCGGCCTCCCATACGACGACGCCAAGCGCCTCCTCCTCCTCCACGGCTCCGTAAAAGCCGCTGTCGACGCCTTCCGCGCCGAGCAGTAATCCACGCTAAAATTCCCGAAATGAAGAAATTCTCCCTCGCGGCCCTCTGCGCGCTGCTATGCAGCATCTGCGCCCTCGCCGCCGACTACGACCCCCGCACTGCCCCCTTCTGGGGGCAGCGCACCAGCATTTTCGAGGCCCTCCCCGTCGATAGCACAGACATCGTCATGCTCGGCAACTCCCTCACCAACGGCTGCGAGTGGCACGAGCTGTTCAATATGCCCAACGTCAAAAACCGAGGCATATCCTCCGACATCGTCGAGGGCGTCCGCCTGCGCCTCGGCCCCGTCGTCAACGGACACCCCAAGAAAATCTTCCTCATGATCGGCGTCAACGACATCAGCCACGCCCTTAGCTCCGACTCCATCGCCCGTGCCATCATCGCCGTAGCCGACTCCATCGTCAAAGCCACGCCGCAGACCCAGCTCTACGTCCAGAGCTGCCTGCCATTCAACCTCTCCTTCGGCTACTACAAAGCCCTCACAGGCCGCGAGCACCAGGTGCCCGAGATCAACGCCATACTCCGCGACGCAGCCCCCCAGCACGGCTACCAGTACGTTGACCTCTACTCCCAGTTCGTCGGCGACGACGGCCTCCTCCGCCCCGAGCTCACCAACGACGGCCTACACCTCATCGCCCCCGGCTACCTCCTCTGGCGCGACATCCTCACCCCCTACATCCGCCAATAGCCCCCCTGCAGTCAAACCGAAATCTCTCCTGGATGTAGGGACGCACGGCCCGTGCGTCCGCCAAAAACACAAATGTTGCGAATCAAATCGTAGGGCCGAACGGTCTGTTCGGCCGCGATAACGCCACCGACAACGCCCATGATTCCCCGATATTGTAGGGCCGCAAGTTCGTTGCGGCCGCAGAAAACGCAAACGACGTGAATTAGAGGAGCCCACGGAGTGGGCCGGAGCAAGGTAGCCCCGGGCGAAAGCCCGGGGTTGGAATTCCACCTTTTTCTCTACCCCCTCCCCAAAATGGGGAGGGGGCCAGGGGGTGGGGGAGGAAACCATTTAAACCTCATAACTGAATTACTTCATCTACACCCTCTAAATATTATGTCATCGCGAAAACGCTCTCAACATAATTATGTCATCGCGAAGCGCTTGCCTTCGGCAAGAATTATGAACTATGAATTATGAATTATGAATTATGAATTATGAATTGAATGACGAATTAATCCTCATCAATATCTCCGGCACCGACCGCCCTGGCGTAACATCCGCCATAACATCCGTCCTCGCAAAATTCGACGCCGGAATCCTCGACATCGGCCAGGCCGACATACACCACACCCTCTCCCTCGGATTCCTCGTCCGCACTGCCGCCGAAAAGTCCGGCAACATGATGAAGGAACTCCTCTTCTGCGCCAGCAGCCTCGGCGTGAATATCCGCTTCTCCCCCGTCACCGTCGACGACTACTGCGCATGGGTCAACCGCCAAGGCAAAAACCGCTGGATCATCACCACACTCGGCCGAAAACTCTCCGCACGCCACATCTCCCTCATCGCCAGCGAGATCGCCGAGCAGGGACTCAACATTGACAGCATACAGCGCCTCACAGGTCGCGCCCCCCTCGACGAAAGCGAGCCGCAGTCCAAATCCTGCGTCGAATTCTCCGTCCGAGGCACACCCGCCGACCTCAAAGCCATGCGCGGACGCTTCATGCAGATATCCGCCGAAGAAGGCTTCGACATATCCCTACAAGAAGACACCATCTACCGACGCTGCCGCCGACTCGTATGCTTCGACATGGACTCCACACTCATCGAGACCGAAGTCATCGACGAGCTCGCCGACCGAGCAGGCGTCGGCCCGCAAGTCCGAGCCATCACCGAAAGCGCCATGCGAGGCGAGATAGACTTCACCGAAAGCTTCACCCGAAGGGTAGCCCTCCTCAAAGGCCTCGACGAAAGCGTCATGCGCGACATCGCCGAGCACCTTCCCATCACCGAAGGCGTCGGCCGAATGATGGAAGTCCTCAAGCGCGCCGGATTCAAAACCGCCATCCTATCAGGCGGATTCACATACTTCGGCCAATACCTCAAAAACAAATTCGGCTTCGACTACGTCTACGCCAACGAGCTCGAGATCGCCGACGGCAAACTCACCGGCCGCTACATCGGCGACGTCGTCGACGGCCAGCGCAAAGCCCAGCTCCTGCGCATCATAGCCCAGGTCGAGAACATCAACATTGAGCAGACCATTGCCGTCGGCGACGGCGCCAACGACCTCCCCATGCTCGCCACAGCCGGCCTCGGCATCGCCTTCCACGCCAAGCCCAAAGTAAAAGCCACCGCCCGCCAATCCATCTCCACAATCGGCATCGACGGCATCCTCTACTTCATCGGCTTCAAAGACTCCTTCATCACCCCTCCCTGCTCCTAACCCTCCCCACGCCAAAACCACCGCGTGCCAACGCACACAAATGGATAACGCCTACCCGTAGGGTCGCCACCTGTGGCGACCGCCGCAATGCGTAACAAATTGAATTTCAATTGGATGCAGGGACGCTCATCCTGAGCGTCCGCGTCAACGTCAACGTTGAAATACATTCGGGCGAACGCCCGCACGTAGGGCTGTACCACTGTGCAGCCCCTGATAACGTCCTCAAACCCACCACATTGTAGGGACGCTTCGTTCGTTGCGGCCGCAAAACACTAACTGTGCGAATCAAATCGTAGGGCCGAACGGTCGGTTCGGCCGCGATTACACCCGCTACACCACCAACAAAGCTCCGGAGGAGCGCGTTTCGGAAGCCGTGGATTTCAATCCACGGACCCGGCGCGCCCCTTTCTTTCCTCTTCCCCCTCCCCGCCATTTGCGGGGAGGGGGAAGGGGGTGGAGCATTCCCGACATAGCGTTCCCCAGCCGCCCGCCCCATTGGATCCCGATAACACCCTCCCCCCCCGACACCACCCTCAAAACCACCTGCGACAACGCACACCTGCACGGCTCGCAATCGCACCGACCGCCCCAATGCGCAACACTTTATGAATTTGTAAATTTTGTCCATTCAAAAAAAAATCCATACCTTTGCCGCCGTAGACCGAAACGCAGAGGCCTGGTCATGGGCATCGTGGGTGGGTCTGCCGACATAAATGGAAAGCGTTTACTGGGCGCTCTTTCTTGACGTTCTGAAACCTGGAAAATTTCATTGAATGAGTCAAGGATGCAGCAAACAGTAGATGCCTACGTGGATATGTATATTACCCCTGCTTGCGACACGAGAGTGCCGTAATATGGTTTATAACATATTCTGCGTGAGGCCTCTGCCAGTTTGCTCGTTCTACTCATTCGGGCAATTCCAGGGCCTCAGAACGTGGGACGGGCAACAGTACAGACATCACGTTTTCTGTATACAAACCTATCAACGCCAACGAGGAGGCCCCGCGGCACCCAGATCAATATGCAAGTTTTTGCACGTTATTTTCCTGAAGACGGTCTCAACTTCCGACTTAATACCGTGCTGCAATTCGGCGACAGTTGGGATGTAATCGGAGCTGCAGTGCTCATCAATCCGGGAAGTGCCGAACCGGTCGGCGAAGTCAGCCGAGACGAAATTGACCATCTCGAAGCGTTAACATCAAAATCTGACCACTGGTGCCGATTCTCTGCCGACCCGACAATGAACCAACTTGAAAAAATCTTCAACGGTTGGTATCTCGGTGAGAAGAAACCACTCAATGGCGTCATCCTGCTGAGCAACCTGTTCAACCTCCGCGATAAAAACCTTCACCAGGCAATCGAACTACAAAAGAGCTGTGCGTCGCAGCTATTGTTCACAACCGATGCCGACATCGAGGCCCTCAAAGTCACCGACCACATCTATCTCGGGTGGGGCAATGCCGGCAAAGGCCCGCTGCGCGAATACGCACAGCGCGTCTTCGAGGAAGTCAAAAATCGACTTGCCTACTACCTCGACCCCGACTTCAACCGTAACGCATTCTACCATCCCGGTTACGTCAATCGTAGCTACCGCCGTAATCCGACAACACACCGCATCCTCACGCAATTCCTTCTAAAATCAACGTGTAAAAATCCTCCAATGTAAAGAACTGGCTCTCGCCACAAGGGGCGACCGCCAGCGATGCTTAATATGCAGGTTATCATAAAATCGTAGGGCTGCAAGTTCGTTGCGGCCGCAAAACACAAACTGTGCGAATCAAATCGTAGGGCCGAACGGTCCATTCGGCCGCGATTACACCTGCGGCACCACCAACAAAGCTCCGGAGGAGCGTGTTTCGGAAGCCGTGGATTTCAATCCACGGAACCGGCGCGCCCCTCTCTCCTCTTCCCCCTCCCCGCAAATGGCGGGGAGGGGGCCAGGGGGTGGGGCCATGCCAAACTCACCCAACCACGACCCCGCATGCCACCATAAAATCCTGACTATCTGATGTTGACTTGACGTACACGACCGAAGAACACGGACGAATATGCCAATGGATTGCCGAGGTGATGAAATCTTTCACTGTTTGAAAAGTTTAATAAAATAAATAAATTTAACTTGTTGATTACCTATGTTTCGCATCTCTTGGGCGCTTTTGAAGCCGTCGCCCGGTCACAATGCACCGGCATTGCTCCCTCCCGTCGCCTCCAAAATACCTCCAAGATAGGACCTCAGCGTTAACAGATTTTATGGGACAGGCTCTAAGTATTGTCTCTTTTTCTTCAGATGCCATATGCAGGCGTAGATGATTAATATAGCTGCGAGAATCATAATTTGCGTCTCGTAAGGCTTGAATAATTGAGCCAATGCTACCAACAGCAGATATTTTATCAATGACATATCTTTCTACCTGTCTATTAATATTTTCTTGTTTCTTTGCAAGCCCCGAAAGCGCTGATGCGAGCTTTGAAAGCCTCATGGCAATCATGGCAGCAATATTGGTGCCATGATTTGCCGATGGCGATATTGGTGCCTAATATGCCAAGACTGCCGCCGGTGGCCAGGTTGATTATCGCGCCGCCAATAATCGCTCCAGTGGTGGCGAGGGCGTTTGTGAGTTTGCCGTTGGCGGTCTTTGCTGTGTTGTAGCTGCCGCAGTGAGGGCATTTGACTGGTGTTGCCATTCTAAGTGTTGTTAGTGTGTTTAGATACCGATTATTGTAAGAAGTAAATGCAGCTGTTAGAGTTTCTCCTCCACTTCCCTTTGGAGTCGGAGTAGTTCTATGTAGTTATGACGATTTTTATTTATCTGGGCCATTAGCGCCTCGGCAAGCTCCCTGTTATGGGGATTCTTATCAGGATGCGCTTTCATGGATAATTTTTTGTACAGAGCGCGTGCCTTGACAATGCTGTCCACCACGTTTACACTCTGGTCGCCCTTGATAGTCCGACGAAAGCGTATTCGGCTCAAGAGTCGTGATAGAAACCACATAATTATTCCAAGAAATATTGTTTGAGATTGGCGTAATTCTTCAAGGCGAATTGCTTTGTCATGCCCGTGGTCTTGCCTTTGACCACGAGGGTGTCAAACCCCATGGCCATCAGTTGGCGCACGAAGGCTTCATTGCCGGTTACGTATTGAGCGAGTTCGAGGATCTCGCTTTCCTGAAGTTGCGCGTCGTTCTCAACGCTGATTTTGAAGCCGCTTCTAAACCAAAGCGAACTCATCTCGTGGGCGAATGCGCTGTTGCCCTGTGAAATAGACACTTTGCACAGGCGCGAGAAGTCGCCGCTGAGGAAGTATTCTTTGAATGCCTGGTTCATTTGGCCGATCACTCTCATTCGCTCGAACGAGCCATCAAGCAGAGTGTTCAGAAGATTGACGAAAAAGGTTTTTAGATTCATTTCTTTTGATGTATTATTGTTGACATAGCTATCCAGGGGTATTCTTCATGCGATGGTGGCTGGTGCTCCCCGCGAGGCTATGGCTTGGGCTGGGTGTCAAGGAGGTGGAAACGCACCTGCATCAGTGCGGAGCCCAGGAGGTTGCGGCCTGGCCAGAGGCGCGGATGGCGGGCGCGCGGGTCGCTTTCGGCCAGGCCGATGCCCCATATGGCGTCGTAGGGGCTGGCCTCTGCGAGAATGGAGTCGCCGGTGGAGAGCAGGAAGTCGAGCAGCTGCTCGTTTTGCGAGAATTTCAGCAGGTTGGCCTTAAAGGCGATCTTCATGCAATTTCGATCCCATAATATCTGGTCGAAGTTCCGCACCTGCCGGCCGAGCTTCTTGGCCTCGGCAGGGTCGTCGGTGGCCAGAATCTGGACATATGTGTCAAAGTCGCGCATCAGCAGAGCCTTCTCGGCCATCAGATATTGCTCGGCCGACGAGTACATCGTGCCGTCGGCGTGGAAGCGACATGGATACCAATGGCTCAGGCATGACTTCGACACGGTGCTCCCCGAGGCGTCCACCTTCCAGAAAAACACGAACTCGCTGTGGTTGCCCCCAGGGCAGAACAATCCTTTTGAATCCATAAATATATGCGTTAATAGTTGCTGTGTAATTTTTACACAGCAAAGGTAAACACAAAACTCGGATTCTCCAAATATTTTTGTGTAAAAATTACACAAAACATCAAATGTCGGCTATAAGCGGCATTTCATCCTTGAGGTATGCCTCGATGCTGCGGGCCATGGGCTTGAGGCGGTCGTCGGCAGGGCAGTCGTCGAGGAATCGGCGCACCTCGGCATGGTCCGGAGCCTTCATCACGTATTTTTTGCGGAAGGTGTCCAGGATTTTGTCGATCATCAGGTCGAAGCCCATATCGGCCGCCTTGGTTAGGTTCTTGCGCACGCTCTCGGGGAACCATATCGAACCGAAGATTCTCAAGTCGCTGATTACCGTGCTCATATTGTTGGCCACAGAGTTGGCGACGCTCCGCACAGCCTTGTCGTACGCCTTGTCGGAGGCCAAATTCTGCCACTGCTGGCGCAAGTCGCCCAGGGTCTCGAGCATCTTCGGGTCTTTGCCCTTGGCCTCGCGCTGGCAAATGATCGTCTTGTTGGCCAGGGCCAGCAGATGCGGCACCTCGACCACCGTGTGCTCCTTATCCTTTATATCCACCTTTGGCTCGGTGATAACCAGGCGCTTAGGAGGCGTCACAGGGCCCAGGCGCCACGGCAGCTCTGGCCACGACTTGCTGTCGTCGATGACGGCGCGCTTGTTGAACCGCTTGTCGGCGCCTATGGTGAGGCTGTGGCGGGGGATCATGATCACGGCCTGCATGGCAGACAGCTCCTTGATGATCTTGCGGAACGTGGGGGAGGTGGCCAGGTAGCGCTTGGTGGTGTATCGCTTCGGCTCGTCCTTGGATGGCCGGCCGGCAGTGATGGCGTTGAGCGGCGAGGTGATGAAATATTCGCGGATAGAGTCGAAGCGGAAGTCCTTCGCGAACTCGCGGCCGTCGGACGCGTGCACGGAGAGCACATAGGCCAGCTTGCCTTCGTCGCCGCGGGCGCTGACGAGCGAGAAGTCTATGCCCATGCCCGTGATGCGATAGACGAGGTTGGGAGCCGTGGCCAGGGCGATGCCGTCGGACAAGGGCAGGGCCACGTGAGAGAGCACCTGCTCCAGGCCCTCGCCCGACATGGGCAGCAGCAGTCCGTACTCCGCATTCTTGCTATTGGCGACGCTGAAGGTGATGAAGCGCGGCTGGAGCTCGGAGATGCCGGGGTGGGCATAGGCGCCGAGGATGTTGCCCGTGATGATATAGCGGGCTATGCGGCGGTCGTTGTATTTAGCGATCTCGGCGTCCCAGCCTTGGGAGGTGAACTTCCAGGAGCGGTGGCCGAGGATGGCGCGCACCTTGTCGTAGTTGCTGACGCCGCGGCCGTTGGTGAGGTTGATCACCAGCTCGCGCGGGCCGGCAGAGAGGGCGAAGACGTACTGGATCTGACTGGGCATGAATTTGCGGTCGCCTTTGCCGAAGCGCACGTCGATGAGCACGGCCATCACGCGCTCGTAGTTCTCGTCGAGGCCGAGCACGTCGTTGATGTCGTAGTAGGCGCGGCCTATGGCCGTGTAGCGCAGCGCGTAGTAGATTCTGGTGCGGGTCTCCTCCTTCTCCTTGAGGGTGCCTTCGAGCCTCAGCTCAATGTTGCGCAGAGCGTTGACCAGACTCTCGAACTTAATGGCCAAGGCCTCCTTGTCGATGGTCTTGCCTTTTATATTGAACTTTTTGAAGAATTTTGAGAACTCTTTATCGTATTTAGCAGATTGGTACTGAGTGAGATAAGGGTCACCGAGCCGGTCGGCGAAGTCGGCCATGGTCTTCGCCGACTCCTCGTCGGTGAGCTCGGCGAGCTGGGCCGTATAGGTCTCCATCAGTGCCTGGCGGCGGCCTGCGAAGCGCTGGCGCACGCGCTCGAACTCCGCGCGGTAGAAATCCTCGAGCTCCTTGAAGAGTTCGCGGTTCGTGTCGAGCTCGGTGCCGAGTCTTTTGCGGGAAGCCTCGACGGCCTTTGTGACGGCGGCAGCGGGGAGGGGGAAGGTGCGATGGCGGCACATGAAGCGCGACAGGCGCGAGGCGGCGCCGAGGGCCTGGTCGTCGACGGGGCTGGTGAACAGCTCCTCGGAGATGAACTCCGCCTCAAAGTCGCGGTACTCTCGCTCCAGGTCCCACTGGTTGATGCGCCGTAGCTCCTGCTCCAGCGATGTGTAGGCCGTGAAGACGTCGTCGATGAGCTCCTGCTGGCGCCCCACGCTGAGCATGGCGGCGCGGGCCAGCAGCTGGCTGGCCCCGGATTTGGAGTTGAGGTTGAGGGTCTTAGCCAGATCGGGGTGGGTGGCGATGTAGTCGCCGGCCACCTGGTTGCCGTAGCGGTTGGTGATATCGATGAAGTCGGCTTGGCTGCGCTCCTGGTCTTGGTTGGCCGTGGTGTTTGCGCTCAGGGAGCGCAGCTTGGCTCGGAGCATCATGTTCAGACGCTTCTCCGAGGGGATGGCAGTGATGATGTACTCGTAGAGCGGGGGCAGGTGCTCGAGCTGGCCCGTGCGGTTGATGCGGCCGCGCTTCTGCAGGTCGAGGTTCACGTCGAGGTCGTTCTGCACGATGAGCATCACGCGCTGGCGCACGCGGTCCTCCGGCACCTCGGCCGTGGGCGTGGCGTGGGCGCTGGCGCCGATGGCGCCCGTGGCGTTGATGAGGATCACGTCCAGCTTGTTGTTCTGGAAGTCGTTGTATATGAGGTTGCTGTGACGCTTCTGGCGGTTGGTGACCTTGGCCTCCATGTATTCGTCCTTGCCGTTGGGGTGCTTATACTCCAGCATGCGGGCGCGGCCCGTGCACTCCTCGAAGCGGATGTGTCGCTTCACGCCGTCGGCGTCGGTGAAGGTCTTGGAGGTGATGAGCTGGCGCATCACGTCGATGGGCGAGAGGGGGAGGTCGAAGTGCTCGCGGTCGAGGTCGATGCGCAGCTGGTCGTATAGGGACTGGATCTCCGATAGGAGCTCCTCGTATTCACGGTCCTTGTCGGGGACGACGAGGTTGAAGATGGTCTGGCTGGGGTCTTTGGTGTTGCGTACGGTTTTCTCCAGCAGGCGGGCGAGAAGGGCGTGGAAGTCGGCTCGCTCCACCTTACCCGTGCCGGGGTCTATGGTGTCGCGGAGCACGCACTCCAGGGTGTCGCTCATGCCGATGACCACGCTGCGGCCTTTGCGCACCTGGCGCACGGCAGCCTCGGCCACGTCCTTGGCCTTCAGAGCAAAGAGAAGCACCTTGTTGATGTAGAATAGCTGCTGACGGGCCGGGTAGGCGCGCCACGCCTTGGCGCCGCCCTCCTCGGCCAATTTCAGGGCATCCTTAACCTTGGTGGAGAGGCCCACGATGGCTCGGAAATAGCGCATCACGCGGTCGAAGAGCGCGGCGTGGCGTTCGAGCTCCGAGTCGAGGTAGGTGTAGGTGGTGGTGACGCGGCCGTCGTCGGGCTGCTCGCGTCGCAGCATCTGGCCGTGGCCGGCGAGCATCGTGGCCACGTATTCCTGCATGGGCACGCCGCCGCCGCTGAGGGCGCGCTGCAGGGTGTGGCTCGAGGCCAGAGACGACAGCATGGTCTGCTTCATGAACGTGACCATGCACTCCGGGCGCTTGGCGAAGGTGGCCGAAAGGAAGACGCACTGCGTGTCGCCGCACTGCTCGAGCAGGGTGTTGATGCTCTCGGTTATGACGCTCAGCTTGCCGGCGGTGACGCTGCTGGAGCGGTGCGCCTCGTCGAAAACGAACAGCACCTTGCGCTTGCGGCATAGGCTCTGCATGAACTCCAGGCGCGTGGCGTCGCGGCGGGCGTCCTTGAGCTGCGAGTAGGTGACCATCATGTAGCCGTACTGCCCCTCGGGCACGTCGCCCGCGGCGTACATCGCGTCGAGCTCCTTCTTCTTGGGCGAGCAGTAGACCTCTTTGTACTGGCGGCGGTATAGGGCCATGGCGTCGGCCTCGGAGGCGTCGGTCTCGTCGTCTTCGATGTTCCAGTTCTCATCCTCGCCGTCGCGCACGGCCGAGGCCGCGAGCTGGTCGAAGTCCACCACGCTGACGTTCTTGTTGAGCACCATCGGCACCTCCTGGGCTATGCCCAGCGCCTTGCAGTCGCGATACATATCGCTGAATAGCGTGTAGCGGTCGGTGAAGAACACGGGGAAGTAGCCCTCGCGGATGCCGTAGCGCACCATGGCAGCGGCCTGGCGGCCCTTGCCGATACCCGTCTGGTCGCCGATGATGACGCTCTGCGAGCGCGCCTCGATGTTGTATATGGCCATTGCCACGCCCTCCACCTGCTCCTGCGCCAGAGCCTTGGCCAGCTCGTCGGGGGTGAAGCCCAGACGGTTCGCCACGAAGCCGTCCACGTCGCCCCCCAGGGCGTCGCGCAGCTTCGCGAGCGCCTCCTCCGTGGCCTCTACGAGCTGCGGCGGGATGACGGTGCCCAGCGATTTCACGGCGGAGAAATCGTCGGCGGGGTATATGGGTGCGGAATCTATGGAGTCGCTGCTTTTCTTCGAGCGCGAAGCGCGAGCGGTGGTTTTCTTAGCGGTCATCTTGTTGAAACAATTATCCTGTAAAGGTACAAACTTTCCTGCATATAAACACCAAATATACACCAAAATGTTTTCGGTGAAGGCTCGGATGGCCTTTTCAGCGGCTTCTTGAGCCTGTTGCTCAAGTAGTTGGCGAGCCTCGGCGGCGAACTCGTCGACGCACCAGAAGGTGACCTCGTAGTCGCCGCCTCGGGGGCTATCGAAGGAGCGGTATTGGGAGCTGATTTTGTCAAAGCCGATGAGGCCAGCCTGCTGCAGGCCGCGCAGGAAGTCGCGGACCGCCACGAAAGACAGCTTGAGTCCGGGTTCCAGCGCCCCCCAGCGGTCGATAAGGTCGTAGATGTTGACACGTGCCGACCACTGCACTTCGCGGACAGCAGGCTTGCAGTAGTGCTCGACGACCACCTCGTGCGGGACGGCCATTTGGAGCAGGTCGAGCCAGCAGTTAAGCAGCTTCGCGTCCTTCGCAAGCCATTCACAGTGGGTAGAAACAGAGATGTTCATAGAAATAAAGATTAAGAGGTTTGAAGGATGATTGCGTATGCAAAGGTACAATATAATTTTGTAATGTGCAAATATTTTTGAAAATATTTAGTGGTATCATACGTCTTAGTATACCTCATATGTGGAATTTTATGGCTGGAATAGAAGAATCCCTGCAGGCAGTTGGAAAGTTGTAAGAAATTGTATATTATCATTTCCAGAGATTTAAATTATGGTTATCTTTGCATTGTCGATTATGGCGTACTGAGTTGCGTGGTGTCGTATATGACCATGGCGCACTTTTTGAGTTTGATGTTTTTAGTTTTTGTTTTTTTAATGTTTTGAAAATGAGATTGATTAATTTTATCTGTTGTGTTTGTTTGGTCTTTTGTGCTTTTTGTGTGTCGGTATCCGTTCATAGTCAGAACCGAGACAAACTCGATGGTGTGGATGACTATGCTAGGGGTAATAATGTAGTGTTACCCGTTGACAAGTTGCCGCAATATCCAGGAGGAGAGGAAGCCCTTATGGCTTTCCTTAGCGCAAACGTCATTTATCCTACAGAAGCAGCGGAAATGGGTATTCAGGGTCGCGTGATTGTCATGTTTGTAGTTGATACTTCTGGCAATGTGCCGCATGCAGAGATTATGCAGAGCGTTGATTCTTTGTTGGATGCCGAGGCTCTCCGTGTGGTTAAGTTGCTGAAGGGTTGGACGCCCGCCAAGAAAAACGGAAAAGCTGTAGATACATGGATGGCATTACCGGTAGTCTTCAGACTTAAAAAAGAACAGACGAAACGAAAATATGTATGGGAAGCTGAACCAATAGATTCGTTAGCGTATGAACAAATGATGAATTTGGGACTTAAAGCCCAGTCGGAGAATAACTTGCCGCACGCAAAAGCTTATTTTAAAGAGGCATACCACATAAATCCATACTCAATTGACCCATTGGAGCGCATTGTGAAGATGAATGATGAACACAAGTTGTCTGAAGAGAATTATTCAGTCTATCAATTTGGCATGGATCAGTTATTAAAATGGAATGAAAAATATGGCACGGGGTCTGCGTCGGTTTTCCCGATGGAATGGCTTGTAGAGCATATGAATGAGATTGTCGTAGACGATTTTGTCCCTCAAATTACTTTGCTGTTGACTTATGTTGCTTTAAATGTAAACACAACAACGTATGACGCAAAAATTCTGGAGTTGCTGGATAAAATTATACCCCAATGCAAGGATATGAAGATGTGGCCGGAATATGGCTCTATGATGGTTGAGCGTGCTCGATATTGCTCAAGCGAACAGGAAGTAATTGATATATTAGAGCCGAATGCTGAAGATCTCGGCAAGTCTAAGGAAGGAGCGGTTGCGCTTGTGGTTCTAAGTGAAATATATGATGGGCACGGTGACACCAAGAAGGCGGCGCAGTTTTTGAACATGGCAAAAGAGGCGGACCCAGAGGAGGAGATGATAGGGGAATGGTTGAAATGAATAGGTAAGTGAGTTTCTGTTGGTTCATTTACGCGCACATAGCAAAACATGAGTGTCAACAGCTTTTTTTCGTAATTTATCTAAAAAGTTACAACCATGGCGTATCAATATGGCGATAAAAGCTTATCTGATGATTTGATTAAACGCATGATACCTATCTTGGTGTTATGGTCAAAGTTTTCATGGACAAAATTTCACACGTATTCTGATTTACAAAGGGCAATAGGAGCTAACACACCAAGGTTGGGGTGGCATTTAGGTCGCATAGATGATATATTCAAGATGTTGTCTGTAAAACATAAAAGATATATTCCGACGCTAAACACTTTAATTGCGAGTTCAACAACAGGCATTCCATCTGACGGACTTGGAAAAGTGGATAAAGGATACGAAGGATTGTCTAAAGCGGGGAAAAAAGCTTATGCGATAGGTAAAAATGCAGAGGCTCATGATTACGACTATAATTGGGTCCTGAATGAGTTGGGCTTGGAAATTCCCACTCTCATGGAAGAGACATTTATAAATGAAGCAAGAACTTCGAAAAGTTGCTCCGCCGCAGAAGGAGAGAGACATAGACGACTAAAAGAATATATTGCCCAGCATCCTGAAGCTATAAATGTGAAGGTTTATAGTAAGACCGAAAATGAGCATAAGCTACTTTCCGGCGATCAATTGGATGTATTTATAATTACGCCAGATGAAATATGGGCGGTAGAGGTAAAATCGATAATATCAGATAATTGCGATATACTTAGGGGCATTTTCCAATGTGTGAAATACAGGGCAGTGCTGGAAGCTGAAAGGATGATAAAGAAAACTGGCAAAGCCGTTAAGACGCTTTTAGTCATTGAAGGCAAGATGCCCGCTGAATTAAAGATGATAGCAGGACATCTTGATATAAGTATTATTGAAGAATTCGTCATTGACTGACATAAAACCTCCCCCTGGCCCCCTCCCCGCAAATGGCGGGGAGGGGGAAGAGGAAGGAGAGGGGCGCCTGTTCCGTGGATTGAAATCCACGGCTTCCGAAACGCGCTCCTCCGGAGCTTTGTTGGTGGTGTCGCGGTGGTGGCTGCGGCTGAACCGACCGTTCGGCCATACAATGCGCATCTGTTGTGTTTTTGCGGCCGCAACGAACTTGCGGCCCTGCAATCTGGTGGTTTTGAGGATGTTATCGGGGGCTGCACCGTGGTACAGCCCTACGTGAGGGCGTTGTCGTGGGTGTAATCGCGGCCGAACCGACCGTTCGGCGGGGCAATGCGCATCAATTCTATTGGTTATATGGTGGTGTGGTTTTCGGTGTGAAATGGCGAACTTTTTGGGACGTGTTATGTTAATTTTATATAATGTGTTTATTTTTTATTTATCTTTGCATTCGTTATGGAAGAAAGCATGAGCATGATTGATGTGCTGATCGGGCTGCCGTTGTTCAACGGTGTGTCGCGTCAGCGTATGGAGGAGACGGTGGGCTCCGCGAAGTTTCATTTCCTGAAGTTTTCGCATGGTCAGGAGATTGTGCGGGCTGGCGAGCGTTGCGAGGCGCTTCGGTTCATTATCTCTGGTCAGGTGCGTCTGTCGATCACGAACTCTGACGGGCGATTCCGCATCTCGCAGACTATCGAGGCTCCGGGGGCTATCTCGCCGGATTTTCTTTTTGGTTCGTCGACGATATATCCTGGCACGGCGGTGGCGGTTGACACGGTGTCGGTGGTGCAGGTGTCGAAGCAGGAGTATGTGAAGATCCTGAATTCTGACCCGATTTTCCTTTTTAATTATCTGAATTATTTGTCGATGAACGCGCAGAAGTGCGTGGAGGGTGTGTTGTCGTTAAGCACGGGCAGCGTGGAGGAGAGAATCGCGCTGTGGGTGGTGGCGATGACGCAGCCCGGGGCGCGGGATATTTCGCTGACGTGCCGTCAGCGGGATATGTATGCGGTGTTCGGCGTGCAGAGATCGTCGTTTATCGCGGCGCTGGAGCGTATGCGCGAGCGTGGCATCATCGATTACGCGCCGGGCGAGATCAGGGTGTTGGACCGCAAGGCGATGTTATCGGTGATGAGGAATGGATTGGAATAATTCAGTTCAATTCATAATTCATAATTCATAATTCATAATTCATAATTCATAATTCATAATTCATAATTCTTGGGTTCGCCAAGCGCTCTGCGATGACTTGGCTGCCTAATATATATATTAACCCCTACCCCCTGGCCCCCTCCCCAGCTTCGCCGGGGTGGGGGAAGAAGAGAGAGGGGCCATTTGACCCCGGGTTTTCACCCGGGGCTACCTTGTGCCCGCCCACTCCGTGGGCTCCGTTGACGTCGTCGTAAGTGGTTGTTAGTGCATTTGCAATCCCCAAATATGATGGTTTTGAGTGTATTATCGCGAGGGGTTCGCGGGGGGGGCGGACGCTCAAAATGAGCGTCCCTACATCCAAAGTATTTGTTATTTAGATAGTTAAGGGCTGCATGGTGGTGCAGCCCTTTGTGATTTTGTTATCCTATAGCGGGAGGGTTAGTATTTGGTTTTGTTGGGGGTGGAGGCCCAGAGCTCGAAGGCGCGGATGGTGTCTTGGTTGTCCATATGCACGCACGGCAGGTGGCGGCGGTAGCGGGGTCGGGCAAGTTCTTCGTATATGAATTTGTCGGAGAAGTCGATGCGGTCGGCGTCTTCTTGCGTGTTTCCGAAGTAGATTTTTTCAACTCCGGCCCAATACAACGCGCTGAGGCACATGGGGCATGGCTCGCAGGAGGAGTAGACGGTGGCTCCTTTGAGCTGGAAGGTGCCGATGGCTTGGCATGCGGAGCGTATGGCGTTGACTTCGGCGTGGGCTGTGGGGTCGTTGGCGAGGGTGACGGTGTTGACGCCTGTGGCGATGATTTGTCCGTCGCGGACGATAACGGCACCGAAGGGGCCTCCGCCGCGGCCTACGTTGTCGTAGGCGAGCTGGGCGGCGAGGCGCATGTATTCGCGGTCTTCGGGGGTGAAGGTGGGAGGGGTCATGGCGTTAGTGTTTGAGTTGGGAGAAGGTGGAGGGGTGCTGGGCGGCGTATTCGGGGTCGAAGACGGAGTTGAGGACGTGTGCGAGGCGCAGGCCGGCACGGAGGAGCTGCTGCTCGGCCACGGGGGTCCAGTCGGCCACGTAGTTGTATGACACGTTGGTGCCGGCGGGGGTGGCATCGTAGACTCGGCGTGCCACTTCCCATGTCTCTATGCCCCAGTCGTTTAGGTCGCCTGCGGTGATGGCTTCGGCATCTACGGTGAGGGCGGGGCGGTCGAGCTGGTCGGCCCACTCGGTGTAGCTCCATTTGTGGCCCGACTCGACGACGTTGCTATCCCAGAGGGAGTGGAGATTGGTGTCTCGGCCGAAGAATTTGACTTTGATTTTGTTGCCTCCGAGGTCGGTGAGTCGGCCCATGTGGAGGGGCTGGTGGAGGTCGCCGAGCAGATGGGTGACGATCTTGAGGGCGAGGGCTCGCTGCTCGGGGGTGGCGGAGGTGGAGGCGAGGACCTCGAGCTGGGACGTGAGGCCCGTGATGATGTTGCCCTGTGGGTGCTGGGCGGAGCGGTTGTAGTCGCCTGTGCCGTCGATGTTTTTGTAGTGCCAGGTTTTGGTGTATGCCAGAGGCTTATTGTGCGATGCGTTGTCGAGCCAGTTGCTCCAATATACGAGGCTTCGGCCCTGGAAGATGGAGTCGACAGCGGCCTGCGCGGCGGGGGTGAGGTGGCGCTCGGCGATGCAAGCGGTGACGTCGTGGCCTTTCTGGCTCCAGGCGAAGGCGGCGGAGGAGGAGAGGACGATGGCCGAGGCAGTGATGAAGATGTGGCGAATCATGGCGGAGTTAAGGAAAAAAGAGCGACCGCCGCTGGGCCGCGGGGATGATGTCCCCTTGGCGACCGCCGCTGGGCCGCGGGGATGATGTCCCCTTGGCGAGCGCGGCGGCCGCT
>CAZSHV010000005.1:0-51649 GCA_964606815.1 uncultured Bacteroides sp.
AAACTTTTGGTAAAAATATTTGTTTGTGGAATAAAATAGATATACCTTTGCAATATAAATGATAGCACTATGGAAGCAGCAATTAACAGAAAATCGGCGATGTTCCGTTTTCGCGAGGATCTTATCGACAGGCTGAAGCAATTGGCGGCTCGCGACAACCGCAGTCTGAATAACTATGTGGAGACGATTCTCATGGATGTCGCGTTCAATACCCCAAATGCGAGCACGCGCGCGGCTATGGCCGAGGCTCAAAACGATGAGAACCTAACCTCTGTCAATATGGATAGTTACGAGTCGTTTCTTCAGTCGCTTGATTTGAAATGAAGGAGATAAAGAGCGGCAAGCAATTCAAGAAAGACCTGAAAAAGTACGCCAATCAACCCAAGAAGTTGATGGAGTTGTACTTCTTCATTGACACCTTCCTAAAGACCGGCCAAGCTATCCCCGAAAAATATCGCGCGCACATGTTGCGCGGCGACTACGCAGGCTACATGGAGTGTCATATCGAAGGCGACTTTCTTCTAATTTGGATAGACGAGACCACGAATATCATTAAACTTATCAGAATCGGAAGCCATTCTGAATTATTCGGGTGACATGCGAGACACAAATAAAACCGGTTTGCGCAACCACGATATCGTGGTGCCGAATTTCTTCGGCGAAGGGAAAAATCTCGAGACATGGCAACTCGGGTGGCAACCCGAAAATCGCAGCGAGACAAAAAACTCCGTGTCTAAGAGAATATTTGACACCTATATCGAAGTGTGTCATTTCAACTTAATCTTTTATTACGTTGAAGATGGAAATTTCTATGGAATTCATGGTGAAAATTGCCCCAGACCCGTATTCAGATTCAGAATAGACCCGCACATATACCCCATCTACCAAATAGAGGATCAAGACACTCACAACTATACTGCCAACGAGATACTCTACATGGTGCCTTGCTCAGAAAACATATGGGATAGCGTCAGAATCAACGGTAAACCGCTCGAAGAGGTTATACCAAGATCATACATCGTCAATATCAGCTAAAACAGTTCGTTTAGCTGCGATGGGAACACTCGAATCGGCCCAACATCCATAAAGTTTGGATATTACCCATCCTGGCGGTCGCCACAGGTGGCGACCCTACATATAACACATTGACATTGTTGATGTTATCGGGGCAGGACCGTGGTACAGCCCTACGTGAGGACGTCATCGATTGTTGGCATTATCGCGGCCGAACAACCCGCTTCAGCCCTCACCATAGTCAGCACCCCCTCACCGCCCGCTACACCGATCCGCTCCCTTTGAACTAATCCCATAAGATATTCAAATCACAATCATATCATTACCCTATGATGTGATTTTGGCTATTATTCCTTCTATGGTCTAAAACACAAAATTGTTCCTTAGAGGGAACAATTTTGTGCCTGGAATAGGGAAATAAAAGGGAAAGATAGGGAAATTTCCAAAAATTTCCCTATCTTTGCGCAGTCAATAGTAGAAATTATGATTGAAAAAGCCCCACAACTCACTGATGAAATTATTCCGCTGGCATTCTCACTACTGAATAATCCGGAGTACACATCTCTATTCAGAAAAATCGAGGAGAAATACCTATATTGGGATAAGGTTAAATATCTTGCCCCAAAGGACATTACACCCTCCGCGCTATGGTGTGCCGTCAAATTGAGCCGTAACTTGCAAATGAGGGCATTGAAATTTGGTCGTCATACATTCCGATTTACCATAACTGACCGGATGCAGTCACTACTTCATCAATTTGACCTTAACTATGGAGGAAGTCTTAGCTCAGAAGGAGTTGTTTCTTCAAGTGACATGAAATACATTTTGAATAGTTCCATAATGGAAGAAGCAATTGCGTCAAGCCAAATGGAAGGAGCGAATACCACGAGGAAAGTAGCTAAAGAGATGCTCCGAAAACAATCTGCGCCCAAAAATAAAAGTGAGCGAATGATTGTTAATAACTTCAATACCATTAAATATATTTCCGATATAAGTGGACAAGATCTTTCAATTGACCTCATTCTACAGATTCATAAAAAGATTTCTTCCGCTACATTGGAGGATATTGACGACGAGGGGAAATTTCGCGACAATAATGATATCCTGGTGATGAATGCTGTGACAGGGGAAATAGTTCACACACCCCCTTCGCACTCGGAAATAAAAGACTTGCTTGATGATCTATGCAGATTTGCGAATAATAGAGAATCCGACATATTTGTGCATCCGATCATCAAAGGCATTATCTTACATTTTATGCTTTCCTATATCCATCCATTCTGTGATGGAAACGGAAGAACCGCAAGGTCATTGATTTATTGGTATTTGCTCAAAAACAATTACTGGTTTGTAGAATATCTGTCAATCTCGCGAGTTATATATCGTAGCAAGGCGAGATATGAGAGAGCCTTTTTATGCGTAGAGAATGATAATTACGATTTATCGTATTTCATCCTCTATCATTTGGAGGTCTTGAATGAAGCATTCAGCGAACTTCGAGAATACATGAAGCGGAAAATGCGCGAAAAATCTTCGCTTGACCACTTTGTTTCTATTCCCGGCCTCAGTCATCGACAAGCAGAGATTTTAAAATTGGTTGACGAGAAGCCGCAGGCTTTGATGTCGGCAAAAGAAATTGCAAACCGATTTGGTGTCACCCCTAAGTCGATAAGGGCAGATTTGCGAAAGTTAACCTCACTCGGTATCTTGTCAGAGACCCCTGTTAACGGCAGAGAGTACGGCTATGGCCGTCCGGTCAATATGGAAGAGAAGATCGAAGAATTGAAAAAAGGGAAGTGAAAGGGAAAAATAGGGAAATTTTCAAAAATTTCCCTATTTGAAATCCAAAACACTTTTTGCCCGTATCCAAGGCGGATGTCATCGGAGGTCGACGACTTCAACGCCGGGGTATTTGGCGGCGGGGTAGGTGAACGCGGAGGCGGGGAGGGCTTTGCCGACCGCGGCGCTGGTGACCTTAACTTTGAGTGTGGCGGAGTTGGACATCTCGGCTTCGATGGCGGCGGGCAGCCCGGTGGCGGACGAGAGGGTGACGACGGCGCGCTTGACGGCCGAGCCCTTGCGCTTGGAGGTGAGCTGCACGCGCTGCTGGCCGGCGGGGGCGGTGAGCAGGCGGGCGTCGTAGCTGCGCTGCCACTGGTGGAGGATGTCGAAGGGGTTGATCTCCATAAGCTCGTCGGGGGTGGGCTCGGTGAGCGATGTCTCGCCGGCGGCGACGTTGTAGCTGTACATCAGTCGGCCGTCGTACCAGACACGCTGGCCGGGCATATCGAGGGTAAACTTCTGCCGGGCCATGGTGATGGTGCCGGAGGCCGTGGAGCCGTCGCCCGCGGTGGCTGTGAATTTGACGGTGAGCGAGGGGGCCGCGGCGAGGCGGTCGGCCGCGCGCTTCATCAGCTCGGCCGCGGTCTCGGCCTGGGCGCACATGGCGGCGGCGAGTACGAGCACAAGGAGGGTAATTATCTTTCTCATACTACGTATGACACCTGCCGCGGCCATTGGTTTAGAACACAAAACCGCAAAGGGGACACAGCGGCTGTTAAAAAAACATAATATCGGGGTATTGCCGCCTTTTTTCGGTAAATTCGCGAATGAAATTGCCGAGGTAGCAGCTCGCGGCTGCCGGGGCTCGCCATGAGGCCCCACCCCTCTCTCTATCTGCCGAAAGCGCGGCCGGAGCTCCCTGGGCGATCACGGAGAGATAATAATAAAAACTACATAAATGACAAGTAAATGGAACTACTTGCCCCATCACACAGACGTTACCCCCGCAGAGAATGAGCTGATGCGGCGGTTCGCGAAGTGCCCGCAAGTGGCTGAATTGCTGTTTGCCCGAGGAATCACCACGGTGGCCGAGGCAGACAAATTCTTCCACCCGTCGCTGCGCGACCTGCACAACCCCTTCCTCATGCCGGACATGAACCGCGCTGTGGACCGTCTGAACAAGGCGATGGGCGCCAAGGAGAAAATCATGGTTTACGGAGACTACGACGTGGACGGCACCACGGCCGTGGCTCTCGTGTACCGCTACCTGCAAAATTTCTACTCCGAGATCGATTTCTACATCCCCACCCGCGCTGAAGACGGCTACGGAATCACCACCAAGGTGATCGACGAGGCCGCGGAGGCCGGCGTGAAGCTCTTCATCATCCTCGACTGCGGCATCAAGGCCATCGACGAGATAGCCTACGCCAAGACCCTGGGCATCGACTTCATCATCTGCGACCACCACGTGGCCGACCAGGAGCTGCCGCCAGCCGTGGCCATACTCAACCCCAAGCTTGAGGGCTCCACCTACCCGTGCTCGCACCTCTCGGGCTGCGGCGTGGGATATAAGTTCATGCAGGCCTTCTCTATCTCCAACGGCATAAGCACGGCGGAGCTCGAGGGCATGCTTGACCTTGTGGCCGTGAGCATAGCCAGCGACATCGTGCCCATGGTCGACGAGAACCGCGTGATGGCCTACCAGGGCCTGAAGCGCATCAACTCCAACCCCAACATGGGCCTGCGAGCCATCATACGAACCTGCGGCTTGCAGGGCAAGGAAATCACCTTCAGCGACCTGATCTTCAAGATCGGCCCGCGCATCAACGCCTCCGGCCGCATGCAGAGCGGGCGCGAGGCCGTGGAGCTGCTCACATGCCGCGACTTCCGCGAGGCATCCACCCTGGCAGCCGCCATCGACCAGTACAACCGCGACCGCAAGCAGCTCGACAAGCAGATCACCGACGAGGCCAACGCCATCCTCGAGGCCCGCGGCGAGATCAACTCGCAGAAGAAATCCATCGTAATCTACAACGAAGACTGGCACAAGGGCATCATCGGCATCGTGGCCTCGCGCCTGACGGAGCTCTACTACAAGCCCTCGGTGGTGCTGACCATGGCCAACGGCGTGGCCACTGGCTCGTCGCGCTCGGTGCAGGGCTTCGACATCTACAGCGCCGTGGAGGCCACGCGCGACCTGCTGGAGAACTTCGGCGGCCACACCTACGCCGTGGGCCTGTCGCTGAAGGTGGAGAACATCCCGGAGTTCACCCGCCGATTCGAGGAATACGTGGCCGAGCACATCTTGCCCGCCCAGACGCAGCCGCAGCTCAACATCGACGCTGTGATCAACTTCGCGCAGATCACCCCGGAGTTCGTCTCCACGCTGCGCCTGTTCGCCCCCTTCGGCCCCGGCAACCTCAAGCCCGTCTTCTGCTCGCGCCGCGTCACCGACTTCGGCACCAGCAAGCTCGTGGGCCGGCAGCTGGAGCATATCAAGCTCGAGCTGGTGGACGACACCTGCGGCAAGGTCATCAACGGCATTGCCTTCAACATGGCCCGCTATTTCCCCTACATCCACAGCGGGCGCCCGTTCGACATCTGCTACACCATCGAGGAGAACAACCACCGCAACGCCACCTCCTCGCTGCAGCTGCTCGTCAAGCAGATCCACACCGACGCCGACTCTGAATAATCCCCCGCCCCACGCCCCATGCCGAGCATGACGCCCACCGAGGTGCTGAAAAAGCACTGGGGCTACGACGCCTTCCGCCCCCTGCAGCTTGAGATCATCGAGAGCGTGCTGCAGGGGTGCGACACATTGGGGCTGCTGCCCACGGGCGGCGGCAAGTCACTGACCTTCCAGGTGCCCGCCCTGATGATGGACGGCCTCACCGTGGTGGTCACGCCCCTGATATCGCTGATGAAGGACCAGGTGGACAACCTGCACGCCCGCGGCATCCGCGCCGGCGCCCTCTACAGCGGCATGCGCCACAGCGCGGCGCGCCTGGTGGCCGACCGATGCGCCCTGGGCAAAATCAAGATCCTGTACGTGGCGCCGGAGCGCCTGCAGAGCTCCCGATTCATGGCCGACCTGCGCACATGGAACGTCAGCATGATCGTCGTTGACGAGGCTCACTGCATCTCGCAGTGGGGCCACGACTTCCGCCCCTCATACCGCCAGATCGGTGCCCTGCGCGCGGCATTCCCCCTCGCCCCCGTGCTGGCCCTCACCGCGTCTGCCACCCCGCAAGTGGCAGACGACATTGTGTCGAGCCTCGACTTCCGCCCCGGATGGCAGAAATTCGCCAAGAGCTTCCACCGCGACAACCTCAACTACATAGTGCGCATCGTCGACGACAAGGCAGCGGCCCTCATGCGCGTGCTCACCTCCACCCAAGGCACGGCCATCGTCTACGTGCGCTCGCGGCAGCGCACGGTGGAGCTCGCCGCCCTGCTCACCAGCGCGGGCGTCAGCGCCGAGGCCTACCACGCCGGGCTGCAGGCCGAGACCAAGGAGGAGCGGCAGGAGCGATGGAAGAGCGGCCAGACGCGTGTGATGGTGGCCACCAACGCCTTCGGCATGGGCATCGACAAGCCTGACGTGCGCTTGGTGGTGCACTACGACCTGCCGTCGTCGCTCGAGGAGTACTACCAGGAGGCCGGGCGCGGAGGCCGCGACGGCCTGCAGGCCTTCGCTGTGGTGATAACCACCAAGTCCGACAAGGGCGTTCTCACGCGCCGACTCGCCGACTCCTTCCCGCCCCGCGAATATATACGCCAGACCTATAGCGACGTGCTCGACTTTCTGTCCATCGCCCCGGGCGACGGTTACAACGCCGTGAGGGAGCTCGACGTGCGCAAATTCTGCTCCGTCTACAATCGCCAGCCGCTCCCCACCCTGGCCGCTCTCAAGCTGCTGGGCCTGGCGGGCTATATGGAGTTCATCGAAGACATGGGCTCGAAGGCCCGCGTGATGGTGGTTGCCGACAAGCGCGACTTCTACACCGCACATCTGAGCCGCGACGAGGAGGCCGTGCTCACGGCCCTGCTGCGCAGCTATTCGGGCCTGTTCGCCGACTTTGTGCCCATCGAGGAAACGGCAGTGTCGCTATCTACGGGACTAACAGCTGACGCCGTCTACCAGGCCCTGCTGGGGCTCGACCGCAAGCGCATGCTCACGTATGTGCCCAAGCGCACACTGCCCTACATCTATCTGCCCACGGCCCGCGAGGAGAGCCGACACCTGCTCTTCCCCATCGAGATTTACGAGCACCGCCGCGCCGCCATGGAGGCCCGCATCGACGCCATGAAGCGCTTTGTCTTTGACTCCGGCGAATGCCGCTCGGTAACGCTTTTGAGCTATTTCGGCGAGAAAAACGCCACCCCTTGCGGCCGATGCGACGTGTGCCGCGCCCGCGCATCGGTGGCCCCCGCAAAACTCGACGTGAAGACCTTGCAGACAAGCATATTAGCGCTCGCTAACAGGCCCGGGGGCTGCGACATGAACGAAATAATAGCCCTCGCGCCCAATCGGCGCGAGAGCTTGATAGAGTTAGCCCGACGCATGGCCGACGCGGGCCAGCTGCGCATCGACGGCCTGCGCATTTATATTTAATCCTTGAATTCCTTGCTTTTCAGCGTGGCTTGGAGCTCCAGGGCATCGTCCAGCACGGTCAGGCTCTGGAGGCTGACGTTATCGACGAGGGCCTTGGCCTTGGGCAACTGGGCCAAGTCGATGAGCAGCTGGTGGCCGTCGCGAGGGGTGATGGCGGCGGCCATCTCTGGCAGCTGGCTCTTGAAGAAGGTGAGCGCCCCGGAGATAATCATATCTATGCCGAAGCGGCCTTTGTATGTCACCAACAGCTCGGCAGGCCGCACCTCGTCGATGACAATGTTGACGGGAATCTGAATCGACGCCACGAGCACCTTTTGCGTATATAAGACGCGCAGCTCGGTATCGGAGATGCGGGTGATGGTGAGCGTCTTGCCGTAGCGCAAGCGCACGTAGTCGCTGATTTCAGCGAAGGATAGGACGAGTTTCATTATTATTCGTTTTTACGGAACATCATGACTACGTTTTCCACCAGGTCTTCGGTGAGGGTGCGAGCGAAGTCTTCATCGGTCAGCGCGTCGAGCACCTCGTTGGCCGTGAACTGGCCGAAGGGGGTGTGGGCGAACGTTTCAGTTTGCGGGCCGTTGGCTCGCACCGCGAAACTCATCAGCTCATACTTGCCCGGCACGTTGGCGGGGCTGAGGTATAGGCCGAAATCCACGCGGATGGGGTAGTCGGGGTTGAGAGACGTCACAGTAGATGACACGCCGTCAAACTCCGGGTCGTCGAATTTATCCTCGAGGTAAGCTCTCATCTGCAGCATGGATCCCGTTATGGCGCGAGCCGCGGTGTCGTAGTGCTGGCGTATGCGCTCGTTCTCGCTGAAGGGGATGGTGAGCGAAGGCTGCAGGCATCTGTATGGCAGCATCAAGCCAGGCGGGGCAGCGGCCTCGGCGATGGCGCGGTAGCGGGACTTCAGGTCGTCGTCCATAGGCTGGAAGGGCACGAGCACCTGGCCCTCGCGGTCGACGTAGGCGTAGAGAGTGATTTCCTGGTCGGAGGTCACGCCGAAGCCATCTTCGTCGCCATAGAAGATGCCGTCGGGCTGCACTGTCCATACAGCCAGGGCCACACCATGCTCGTAGTATTCCATGCCGAAATAGTGGGGCACGCGCACGTTGAATATCTTTCTGCGAGCTGATGAGGGCATGTCAAGTGCGACGCCGAGCTCCACGTCAGAGGCGTTCCAGTGAGCGAAGTGGCCGTCGGCGGTGACCAGTTCCCAGGCTTTCTTAAGCTCGGTGTTGAGAAGGAAGCGGCGACCGGTACTGAATTCGGTGGCTTGCAGCATACCCTCGCCACGGTCGTCGAAACCGTAGCGCTCCTCGGCCTCAAAGTCGGAGGCAAGCTTGGCGTAGAGCGTTTTGGGGTCTTTCATAACGTTGGAGATGTTAAAAAGATGAAGGTTAATATTGATTTTGACAGCTCTGCGGCGTATAGTCGCAGAGAGTGCAAAGTTAGGCAGTATGTGCGTAAATCGCAAGTGATTTTGCAGGAATTCACATTTTTGAGTCAAGGATAAAGTTTAATAAATGTTAACTCCATAGCCGAAATGGCTGCTGGTGTGTTGTATTTATGAAAACACACTATCACACACACGTTACAACTGTTACAAAATTTCAACTATTCCGATTATGAGAACGAGAAGATGTCAGTCAGCCCTATTGACGGCCTTCGCAACCTTTATCGCCGTCAGCGCCTCCGCCGCCCCCGCGGGCGTCGATTCAGCAGCCGTCGAGCCCGCAGAGGCACCCGAGCTGGTCGTAGCCCCCGAGGCGGCGCAGGATTCCACCATATCCGTCGCCACCGAGGAAACCATCGTGGCAAAAGCTTTAGATATAACCCCCATCGAAGTGCCGAGCCTCGCCATGCCGCAGGGCCCGAGCATGAGCAACGCCATATCAAGCCTGCACCTTGAGCTCGCGCCAGACACCACGCTGTCGGCCATGCTCCCCGCCACCGACGTCACAAAGCCTCTGAGTATCTACGCGCTGCCCTATTCGCGCACACTCAGCAGCCCAGACTGGCACCGCCTGTGGGTGAACACCGCCGTACTCTCCAGCGCGTTCGTTGGCACGCTCCTGGTGCTGGAATGTCTCCCCGAGGACGCCACCACCTGGAACCGCGCCGAGCTGCAGAAGGTGCCGCTGTTCAAGCGCTGGTGGGACCACGTGGTGGTCAAGGGCCCGGAATGGGACCATGACAGCCCCATCTTCAACTACGTGCTCCACCCATACGCCGGCGCCGTCTACTTCATGGCCGCCCGCAGCAACGGTTTCAACTACTACCAGTCGCTCCTCTACTCTGCCATCGTCAGCACCGTAGGCTGGGAGTTCGGCATCGAGGCCTTCATGGAGCGCCCCTCGATTCAGGATATCTTCATCACGCCTCTGGTGGGCTCCGCCATCGGCGAGGGCTTCTACCACATCAAGCGTAAGATTGTGGAGAACGGCTACGAGCTCCTGGGCTCGAAGGTGCTGGGCAACATCGTGGCCGTGCTCATCGACCCCGTCAACGAGATCGTGGGCTTCGTGGGGGGCAACCCCGCTCGCAAGGTGGCCCAGCAGCACGTGCGCTTCACCCCCGGCATCAACTCCATGGCCCTGAGCATAACGTTCTGACACCTCTTCCCCCAAATCTACCGGCCGCATCTTCAAGCTCCGTGATGCTTGCAGATGCGGCCGGCGGGTGTATATATAGAAAGGTTTAAAGAAAAGCTGTCAAAGGGGTGTGTGGGGCCCTTGAGCAATGCAAAGATACAACCATCCTTGCCAGCCCTCCTCTTTTTGCAACATTGCAAAAGCGAAAAGCCGCGCCAGCTGATTGCTGGCACGGCCTTGTTTTGCGTCATGCTGTGATCGCGAGCCGATCCTTACTGGGGAGGCAGGATAGCGCCGGTGGGGCACACAGCCTCGCAGCTGCCGCACTCGATGCAAGTGTCGGGATCGATTTTGTAGATCTCGCCCTCGGAGATAGCGCCAACGGGGCACTCGGGCAGACAGGTGCCGCAAGCGACACAGATGTCGGTAATAACGTAAGCCATGATAAAAAACGATTAATCGATTAAGTATTATTTATCGGCGCAAAGGTAATGAAAAAAATCTGATTCCTGCAAACTTTCCCCAAGTTTTTCCGCACCGCGGGCGCACCGTTGTCGATCCGCGGCCCACCCTGGCCGGTGCCTGCAAACCCTCGCGACACGACAAAAAAAGAGATGTCTCACGACATCTCTTTTCCTTTAAACCTTTATCTTAATCTAATACTATGAAAAACACACATGCAAAGGTAATCGTTTTTTCTTATTTCGCAAGGGTTATGGCAGAGAAAAGTATGTTTTATTAACACTTTTTTGCTGAATCGGAGTGAAATTAAGGAATGTTTACGCTTTTTACGCTCTTTTCATCGCGAAAATTGTAACATGAGTGGCCTTACGATGTCAAAAATGTTACGATTGTACTTTCTCCGCCTTCGCCTCTTGCGCCTCAGAGCTTAAGGGGCTCCAGAGGCAGACCGAAGGCTTCGGCCACGCCGGGATAGGTGACCTTGCCGTCGGTGATGTTGACACCCTCGGCCAGGCCGGGGTCAGCCTTGCAGGCGTCGCGCCAGCCCATGTCGGCCAGACGCAGAGCGTAGGGCAGAGTGGCATTGGTCAGAGCCAGAGTGGAGGTGTAGGGCACGGCTCCGGGGATGTTTGCCACGGCATAGTGCACCACGCCGTCGACAGTGTAGACGGGCTCGGTGTGGGTGGTGGGGTGGGAGGTCTCGAAGCAGCCGCCCTGGTCGATGGCCACGTCCACCATCACAGTGCCGGGGCGCATCATGCGCACCATCTCGGCGGTGACGAGCTTCGGAGCCTTCGCGCCGGGGATGAGCACGGAGCCGATGACGAGGTCGACGGTGGGAAGTTCCTGCTCGATGTTGTGCTGCGAGGAGTAGAGGGTCTTGACGTTCTTGGGCATCGTCTCGGCCACGTGGCGCAGCACGGGCAGGGAGATGTCGGTGATGGTGACGTCAGCGCCGAGTCCGGCGGCCATCAGAGCGGCGTTGCGGCCCACCACGCCGGCACCGAGGATCAGCACCTTGGCGGGCTTCACGCCGGGCACGCCGCCCAGCAGGATGCCCTTTCCGCCCTGGGGCTTCTCAAGGAAGCGGGCGCCCTCTTGCACCGACATACGGCCGGCAACCTCGCTCATGGGGGTGAGCAGGGGGAGGGTGCGCTGGCGGTCGCGCACGGTCTCATAGGCTATGCAGGTAGCACCGGAGGCCAGCATGGCGTCGGTGAGCGGGCGGTCGCAGGCGAAGTGGAAGTAGGTGAAGAGCACCTGGCCCTTGCGCACGAGCTTATATTCGGGCTCGATAGGCTCCTTGACCTTCACGATCATGTCGGCGGTGGCGTAGACATCAGTGATGTCGGGCAGCATCTCGGCGCCGGCAGCGATGTACTCCTCGTCGGCGAAGCCGGAGCCCTCGCCGGCCGTGCGCTGCACGTAGACGGTGTGGCCGTGCTTGATAAGTTCTTTCACTCCCGCGGGGGTCAGGCCCACGCGGTTCTCGTTGTTCTTGATTTCTTTTGGAACACCGATTTTCATGGTTAAATAGTTTTAGGGTTATTGACGCGTCAAATTTACATCAAAAATTCTCCCCTTGCAAGCCATGCGGCAGATATTTATATATAGTGTGGAAAAAAATTTATAAAAAATTTGGAGGGTCGAAAAAAAGCTGTAAGTTTGCAACCGAAATCGCGCGCGGCGCATTTCGCAATAAACCAATTTACTAATTTAATACTAATCCCCCTTCCTATGACTACTGTTCAAGTAAATTCTCCAGAGGAACCCAAGTACACATCGCAGTGGCTCCTCATGCACACGCTGTTCGCTATTCTGGCAGCATGCATCATGGCTGTTCTGACCTCAGGTATCTCTACCCTCGCCAGCACCCGCGTCGCCGAAGCGCTGCTGTCTGAAAAGGCGATGACGCGCGTGGTCGAATGCGCCAACTTCTGCTTCGCCGTGGTCGGTATCTCCTCTATCTCTCTCATGCTCATCGAGGTGGCTTTCCGCCGCGCGATCACTTATCTGCAGTACGCCCTGGTGGTCTGCGCCCTGGGGCTGTTCTTCCTGCTCCTGCTCGCCCTGTCAGAGATGATTAACTTCATGGCAGCCTATGGCATCGTGACCGTGATGACAGTGGCCCTGATCTGCTGGTTCGTGCGCGAGCTGATGGGCAGCCGCAAGGCCACGGCCGTCTGCGGCTCTCTGCTCGTTGTGGAATACGGCCTGCTCCTGATGCTGGTCTACATTGGCTCGACGGCCCTGCTCGTGGGCAGCCTCACGATGTTCGCGCTCATAGCCGTAGCCATGTACTTCACGCTGAAGCTGAAGAAGGAGAACGACGAATTCGTACTGAAATGAGTGCTCCCATACCCAACCGCACGCCCGAGTACGGCACCAAGGCTTTGCAAGTCGGCCTCATGGGCTGCCTGCTGGCCGTATGCTTGTGCATAGTGTGGGCGCTAATCAGCACGCGCGAAAGAGACAGCCGAGCTGTGGATCGCAGCATCGTTGAGCAATGGGGCGAGTCGGTCGACATTCAGGGCCCCATGCTGAACGATTCGTTAGATTGCAGTCTGTCTATCGTCCCCTACGAATTCACCTGCCACGCCAAGGTGGACGCGCAGACTCTGCACCGTAATATCTACGAGACTCAGGTATTCACCGCCGACGTAGACATGACCTTCTCCTTCCTCCTCCACGACCTCCGCGTCGCAGGGCCCGACGCTACAATCTCTCTCGAACTGGGCGACACTGAACCGCTCAACCTTGCCCCCCTCGAAACCGAAGGCCGGAAGGTTGAGTGGAAGAAGGTCCCTGACACATGGACGGCCACATACTATGTGCCCGTGTCGGAGCTCAATCTTAATCTCGACAGCAACGAGAGGCTTGCCACGTTCACCACACGCCTGCAGTGCCGCGGCTCGAATTCTATACGCATTCAGGAGACCGGCGGCAGCTCCAAGATCACCATCAGCGGCAATGCCACAGGCCCGTCGTTCGGTGGCGCTATACCCGTGAGCCGCAAAGTAACTGACAACACCTTCACCGCCACGTGGGACAACAGCACCTCATCAAGATACACCGCCGAGCTTTCTGACTACGGCTACGCGAAGTGCACATTCCTCTCGGGCGTTGACAAATACCGCAAGGTGGACCGAGCCGCCAAGTACGGCTTCCTCATCATCTTCCTCACGCTCTTGAGCGTGCTGTGCGTCGAGGTGATAAAGAAGCAGCCCATACCGCTGCTCAACTATTTCCTCATAGGCGCCGCGCTGGTGCTGTTCTACAGCCTGCTGCTGTCGATGAGCGAGTTCGTGACCTTCGGTGTGGCCTACCTCATCGCATCCATCATGACGGTAGGGCTCATTGCCGGCTATATAGCCAAGATGATGCAATCCCGCGCCATGGGCATGACCATCGGCGGTGTGCTGAGCGTGCTATATGCCCTATGCTTCGGCCTGCTGATAGTCAGCACCTACGCCTTGCTGATGGGCAGCCTTGTGCTCTTCGCAGCCCTGGGAGGCGCCATGTACGCCTCGCTGCGCATCCCCCGCGCCTAACTAGCCTGCCCTGGAATCATATCTGACATTTTTCGCACATACTCATATTGTCTTGCACATAAGACAAAAAATGTCGATTTTTGTCTTATGTGCAAGACAATCTACATAGGACTGTTACCTCCATAGGTCATGGAGAGCTTTCTCCCGCAATTCCGTTATTTCAAATTTTCGCCAAACTTACCAAAAGAGAGTAATTGGAAATCAACGAGTTACAAAATTAAATTTTGTTTTTTTGGAGGTTTTGCAACATCCACGTTAACACCATCGGTTCCCCCATATTGTTAGGCCGGCGGGGTCAGTCTATCATCTGGCTGTATAGGTGCCAGAGGGCCAGGCCGGCGCTGACGGCCACGTTGAGCGAGTGCTTGGTGCCGCGCTGGGGTATCTCCAGGCACACGTCGCAGGCATCCACCACCTCTTGCGCCACGCCCTGCACCTCATGGCCCACCACCACGGCGTACTTGGCTCCGGGCTCGGCGGCATAGCGCTGCAGCTCCACGCTGCCCTCCACCTGCTCCAGGCAGCACAGCGTGTAGCCTTGGGCGCGCAGCTGCGCGAGGGCGTCGACAGTGCGCTCGGCGTAGCGCCAGTCCACGCTCTCCTCGGCGCCCAGGGCCGTCTTATGTATCTCGGGCGAAGGCGGCGTGGCGGTGATGCCGCACAGCCACACCTGCGCCACGGCGAAGGCGTCGCTGGTGCGGAGCATGGAGCCGATGTTGTTGAGCGAGCGCACATTGTCGAGCACCAAAGCCAGGGGCATCTTCTGCGTATGTTTAAATGTCTCTATATCAGGGCGATGCAAGTCCCAAATCGTCTTTTTCTTCATATCAAGCGTTGATTTCACCGCGAAATTATGCAAAATTTGCGAAAAATTTTGCCTTCGGGCTTGGCAAAACGGAAAAAGTTGCTTAACTTTGCATCGCTTTAGGCAACAAAGCAAGGGCGCTTAGCTCAGCTGGTTCAGAGCATCTGCCTTACAAGCAGAGGGTCGGGGGTTCGAATCCCTCAGCGCCCACCCCACGAAAGTCGCATCCGCAAGGTGCGGCTTTCTCTTTTTATTGGCATTCACAACGTGCGGCTTTTTCTTTTAATAGCTTCCGCAAGTAGCCCTCTAATTAGTGCGCTCGCAAGTAAGCCCCCTACCCCGCCGTCGCACTGTCGGAGAACTATCGCGCCCGCCGAGGCGTTCTCATTATATATATAATAACTATATATATAATAACTATGACACGTACTCTCCATATCTCCGGACTCAAATGCCTGTGCGCCATCCCTGCTCAGGCGCGGGGCATCACATATATATTATATCCCATGGACATGCTCGGCCCTTGGATCGAATCGGCCGCCGAGCGCTACGCCACCACCATCGTCGCCATCTCGGGCATGGACTGGGAAAGCGCCTTCAGCCCCTGGCCCGCACCGGGCGTGCCTGACCCCAATGACGCGTTCAAGGGCGAGTCGCCGCAGTTCTTGCGCACTCTCGTGGACGAAGTGGTGCCGCAGATTGAGCGGACCCTGGGAATCGCGCCTGACGTTGAGCGTTCGCTGGTGGGCGTGTCCATGTCGGGCCTGTTCGCGCTGTGGCAGTGGCCGCAGTGCAAGGCGTTCCGCAATGTGGCGTGTCTGTCAGGGTCGTTCTGGTACGAGGGCTTCATGCAGTGGTTCCGCAGCCAGAGCTTCGCGGACAAGTCGGGCCGCGCCTTCTTCCTGCTGGGGCGTCTGGAACCCAAGTCCAACGTCGCCGCCTTCCGCTGCGTGGGCGAGAACACGGAGGCCATCGTCGCAGCCCTCCGCGCCCAGGGCGTAGACACCGACTTCGAGTGGGTGGCCGGCAACCACTACCAGCACCCCCTTGAGCGCCTGGACATAGCTCTTCGCCACCTCACATCCCCCGCCCAGAAGCTATGAACACCGAGACCTTCCGCGAATACTGCCTCTCCCTCCCCGGAGCCTCGGAGAAGATGCCGTTCCAGGCATTCAAAGCGGCTCGCAACATACTGGCCTTCTATATAGGTGGCCATATGTTCTGCTTCTACGACATCGAGAAATTCGACGAGTGCACCATCAAATGCCACCCTGAACAAATTGAAGAGTTGGAGGAGAGCTACCAGGGCATCACACGCCCATACAATTTGAACATGAAATACTGGATTGGCGTGCACTTTGGCTCCGACGTGCCCGACGCCATGATCAAAGACCTCGTGCGCCAGTCGTACGAAATCGTCAAAGCCAAGAAGAAGTAACCTGCAGACAATCCGTAATCCATGAACGAGCAACAGCGCAAGTGGCTCGAGGCCCTCGTCTGCCAACGTCTGGATTGCGAAGGATTTCAAGGATGCCCTCAGACTCTGAACGAAAAAATCAAGTCTCAAGGGGATTTTTTTGCAAAAAAGTGGTGCGAGACCCCAAAAAACAAACGATTTCATTTTTGACCCTCGTAAACAACTGATAATAAGCAAGTTGAAAAACCGAAAAAACAAACGATTTTTCGGCAAAAATTTGGCATAGCCCTAATTTACCCCTAACTTTGCCAGTGAAAATCGTTAACTTTTTTCACTTATTTTCAATCATAATATCAGTTTTTGCTTATGAAAAAATTCCTTTTTTCATTTATCCTCGCCGCCGTCGCGCTCGCCCTCCCGGCCTGCTCGGACGAGCCGAAGATGAACAATGAGGGGGCGGAGGTGTTTGAGGCCATCGAACTTTCTGCTCCTATGAAGGCCGTGGCCTCCGCCCAGGAGGCGTTCGGCAAAAATTACTTTAACGCCTTCAATTCTTCCTGCCATTTAAATAATTACGCTATTTCCCCATACTCTTTGGCGACCAACCTGACCATGCTCGCTAACGGCGCAGATGGCCAGACCTGCAAGGAGATTCTCGCCGCTCTGGGCTACGAGGCCGACCAAATACAGGACGCCAACGATTTGGCACGGCTGCTTCAAGAGCGGCTTCCGCTCATGGACCGGAAGAGCACGCTGAAACTGGCCAACTCCATTTGGACATCTCCTAACACAAGCCTAAGCCCGGAATTCGCACAAGTGATGGCTAAGTATTTTGACGCCAAGACATACAACGCTTCAATGAAAGACATGGGCGCAAAGGTCAATGAATGGGTGAAGAACAGCACCGACGGCAAAATCAAAGAACTGCTCGACGAAAAGGGTCAATATGTTTGGTTTGTGGCCAATACATTGTATTTCAACAGCAAATGGGCCATTCCATTCACGTCAGACAAAGAAATATCATTCCATAACGCAGACGGTTCTACATCAAAGGTGACCGGCATGGTGGGCATACAGGATTCTGACATGATTGAAGGTGACGGCTTCACTATCGCCAAGTTGAAATACGGCAACGGTGCTTTTGTGATGGAGCTCATTGTGCCAGACGAGGGAGTTAGCCTCAACGAGATACTCAAAATTTATTGCCGCGGCGAACTCGCTGGAAATCGGGTGCATAAGACCGAACTTACGCTCACAATGCCGCAGTTTACTGTGGATTTCTGTGACGACATAATTCCCTTCGTCAAAACGCTCGGCATTTCTTCGCTATTTGACGAGGCCAAGTGTGACCTCTCGAAGATGGGCAAAGGATTTAGCGTTGTTGACGTAATGCGCCAGGGAGCTAAGCTTGTTGTCAACAAAGAAGGCGCCGAGCTAGCTGCAGCCACGGCTTCTGGCGAAACGTATTGGGCTGACGCGAGCATGGTGGGAAAACTGACCGTAGACCGCCCCTACGCCTTCGTAATAAAGGAAAAGAGCACCGGCGCGATGCTACTCGCTGGCAAAGTCACGAAATTATAAATGAAATTGCGGTCCCTGCTCTTTGGGGACGTAAAAATTGAATGATTCGATTCTGCCCCGCGGCCGTCGCGAAGACGCCCGCGGGGTTCTTGTCTATACGAGTCGCATACAAAAAAAAATTTTGGATTTTTCTTGCATTTTTGTGCAAAAAAAATTCCCGCAGACCCCAAAAAACAAACGATTTCATTTTTGGCCCTCGTAAATACCTGATAATAAGCAGATTGAAAAACCGAAAAAACAAACGATTTTTCGGCACTTTCGCGGAAGGTATGCCATAGGTGTTGTAAATTTGCAGTCAGAATGAAATCCTTACGCACCCTTTTCGTAATCATCTCCGCGGCCGCGGCGCTGTGCCTGGGCTGCTGCAGCGAGGACGGCATCGTGCCGGCCTCGCTCCGGCGCGCCGAGGCTGTCGTCGACCAGCACCCCGACTCCGCCCTGGCCATACTCCAAGGTGTCGACACCGCCGCGCTGTACTCGCCCCGCGCCCACGCTCTCTACGGCTTGCTCCTGACCCAGGCCTTGGACAAATGCTACATGCCCTTGCCGCCCGACAGCCTCATCGCCGCCTCGGCGGCATATTTCGCCGGCGCTCGAGAGCATGGCCTTGCGGCCCGGAGCGAATACTACCGGGGGCGAGTGCTCTTCGAGCAGGACAGCCTGCGCCACGCCCTCTACTGCTTCCTGCGGGCCGAGGACCTCGCCAAGCAGCGCCGCGACTTTTTCTGGGCCGGCATGGCTGCCCGCGGAGCCGCCGACACATTCAACCGCGTGCTCAGCTCGCGCGACGACTCCATACAGTCGGCCCACGAGCTGGAGTATTTCCGCGCCGCGGGGCGTCAGCCGTTCATCAACTACGCCATGCTTGACTATGCCTACGCCGTCTATGGCACCGACCACCCCCGCCAGGTGCTCACGCTCTGCGAGGAAATCCTGGACTCGGCCCGCGCGTCGTCCGACGAGCACCTGCGCGCCCTTGCGCTGAGCCTGATGGCGTCGTCATATTGGTGTCTCGACGAGTTTCCGCAGATGCTGGACGTGAGCCGCCAGATCATGGACGGCCCCGAGCGCACGCCCGACGACTCGCTATATCTCGCCGTGGCCCTGGCCGAGACGGGCCACCCCGGCGCCGCCCTCGACCTGCTGCGACGCATCGAGCCTCAGCAGACCACCACCTACCACAACGCCGCCATGCAGGTATACCTCAAGGCCGGCCTTCGCGACCAGTCCGACCGCAGCCTCATGGCCATGGACAGCGCCGTCAACCAGCGCATGCGCCAGTACATGCACCATGGCTTCGCAAGCACCGTGGCCGACTACTACAACGTCAAGGCCGAGCAAAACGACCGGCGCCTGTGGCACTCGCGCAGGCTCTACACCGTCATCGCCCTATGCGTGGCCCTGGCTGCGGTGTGCTGCCTAATCTTCGCCGCCCTCAGGATGCGCCAAAAGCAAATGGAAATCAACCGCAAGGTGCGCTTCGCCCGCAGCCTGCATCACTCACTGGAGCGCGCGAAAGACACCAACCAGCAGGTGGCGCAGCTCATCCGCACCATGCTCAACTCGCGCACCATGCTCCTCGACGAGCTCAGCCGCATAGTCTTCGAAAGCAACTTCTCCAAAAGCTCCAAGCGCCAGATCGCCGTCATGGTCACCCAGCTTGTCGACTCTGTCTCCATCAACGGCGAAAAAGTCAAAGAGTTAGAGACATATGTCGACAAGGTGCACGACAACTTGATGTCCAACTTCCGCCGCGATTTCCCCTACCTCAAGGAGGCCGACTATTTCCTCTTCCTCTGCTCCATCCTGGGCGTCTCGTCCGTGAGCATCTCGCTGCTGCTGAAGGGAAGCAGCGTCTCGTCGGTCTACAACCGCAAGGGCCGGCTCAAAAAGCGCATCTCGCAGTCATCCTCCCCCCTCGCCCAGCGCTATCTGCTCATGCTCAAGCAATAATGCGCAACGATATAATGATTTCAAGTATATAAGACAAGAATTTCATTCTTCCGCCCCCGCGGCTGTCGCGATGACATCCGCGGGGCTTTTTACACCTCTACTCAAGCCAAAAGAAGCGGAATGTTGATAAAGTGCGCCATTTTTAACACCTCGACAGTGGATTCGTAAGCGAAAAATAGCTAATTTTGCACAATCGACACCATTCCAACGATTCCTATGAAACCAATCAAAATACTTCTGCTCTTTCTTCTTGCTTTTATTTCCTGCACCGAAGAACCCGAGCCCGAACCAATATATTATGGCACATATGCAGGCACAGCCGTGAAGCAAAAGCCCAGCATACGCCCCCGCGTCCCCTCCCGCCCGGACAACGATGCTGCCAGCATCGATTACGAATACGGTCGGGGCTGGATCACGTTCGCCTTCCCAGCAGAAGTGGTTGAGACTGAGGTGACCGTTACCCAAGGCACAGACACTGTGGCAGTTAGCACCGCATCCCCCGCCAAGCCCACCATGCTTCTGCCCGAGAGCATGACCGGCACCTACGAGCTGCGCATCCTCACCCACGACGGCGCCACCTACCTCGGCACCCTCACCTACCCAGACTGATATTCTTATTGCCAACGAATTGCGTGGCCGAATTGTCTGTTCGGCCACGAAAACGCCCCCGACGCCATTCACCTGTAGGGTCGCCACCTGTGGCGACCGCCGCCGTGCCAATTTTTACTGATATTACCCCATCCTCTTTGCCCCCGCGGCTGTCGCTACGACATCCGCGGGGCTCATTTTTCTCCCCATACGGCAACCTCAACCACACCCCGAAAAATATGCCCGCTTCAGGGGTGTTTTTCGGACAAAAAATCCCCAAAAAACCCCAAAAAACAAATGATTTCATTTTAAGGCCCTTTAAAGCCCTACAAATCAATAAGTTGCAAAACCGAAAAAACAAACGGTTTTTCGGCAAAAATTTGGCGACCCCTCATTTTACCCCTAACTTTGCAAGTGTCAGAACCGCGATTTTAGCACTAAAAATTTATTAATCCAATCAAAAACATGAAACACTATCTCTTAATCCTCGCATCCGCGGCCTTGGCCCTCACAGCCTGCTCCGACGAGCCAGAGATGACGCCCGAGCTCGAGCAGCCCCAGCAGGCAGCTCAAGCATCGAGCCAGACCATCTCGCCCGACGAGGCCGCCAGCCGCGCTATTAACGCAAAGGCTATGTTCGCAAGCGCGGGCAACGGCCGCCGCGCACCGCTGAACATCACCGTCGTCGATGTGCATACCCTTACCGCCGAGGGCAACCCCGCCGACACTGTGCTCTACGTGGTCAACTACAGTTCCGACAACGGCTACGCCCTCGTAAGCCCCGACCCTGACTGCGGCGTCCTGGCCGTGACCGAAAGCGGCCACTTCGAGTGCCTCGACAGCGTGCAGAACCCCGGTATGCGCATGGTCATCGGCAATGCCATGCAAACCCACGATCTTATCATCGCCCCCGGCCATGAACCCACACCATGCGATCCGCCTTTCCTTTACTGTCGCACAGAACTGGACACTATCGCAATAGCGAACGTGGAGCCGCGAGTTAAAGGAAATTGGAAACAAGATGGCGTTGCTGGATTGCGCTGTCCCAATGGAATAGCTGGATGTTCTCCAATTGCAGGCGTAATGGTTTTGAGCTATTTCGAAACCCCTGAAATTCGTCTGACGTACGATGACAATTCTCTGCTTCAATTAAGATGGGACGTGTACCGCGAAGGAGAAGCGTGGATGTCAATGCACGCCAATGGCTTCCCTCAGCTATGCCGCGAGTTAGGCCATAGAATGGAGTCAAAATACGACACCACCAGGGTTGTAAATGGAGTTGTTGTCGAAGCATCAACTACTACAATCTTATATAATTTCAGAACTGCGCTATCAAACATTCTTCCAGGAAAAATCTCTACTATTAGCGAGGGACATCCATCTATCTATGATTTAATCAGAAATTCGGGATTGGTTGTGATGACAAGCTACGAAAAAAAGAAGGGCGGAAATAACTCCACTGCTCATTCCTATGTAATTGATGGTTATCGATACCTTCACACCGTCTATCGCAAATACACTGAAAAGCTTGGCCTTGGAGGAAAAGTTATTTCGTCTGAACTCACATCAGAAATTGAAAACGAATACACATGGTGCCACGTTAACTGGGGTTGGGGAGGTGCTGACAACGGTTACTTCCATGAATATACTCTCTACCCGCGTCAAGCCACAGAGTATGATGACGAGAACTTGCAAACTGAACAAACAGAAAAGTACAATACCCACTATTACTTTATTGCAAAATGACTAAAATAAAGCTATGTTTACTTTTGCTTGTCTGCACTGTTATCGCCGTGAATCTCACGGGCTGCGCAGATGACCCCTCCGAACCACAAATTGATAACGACTATGATTTCGGCAAAGACCGCTGGAATCTGACAAGCACGCAGGAGGATTTACTCTTCACTAATCGCAATTTCGGTCTGGACTTCTTTGCCACGTTCAACGAGCACTGCAATAAAGACAACTACATCGTATCTCCCTTCTCGCTCGCCGTCAACCTCACAATGCTCGCCAACGGCGCAGGCGGCCAGACCAAGGCCCAGATCCTATCCGCCCTCGGCGTTGAGCCTTCACAACTCACAGAGGCCAACGACCTGATGCGCCAGTTCGTGGAGAATCTGCCGAAAAAGTCAAAGAACTGCGATGTTAAAGTCGCCAACTCCATTTGGACTGCCACAGGCGTGGATCTGAAGCCAGAATTCTCGCAGCTCATGACCAAATTCTTTGCTGCCGAGACGTTCAAGGCATCGCAGGCTGAAATGGCCGCTAATGTCAACAAATGGGTGGCCGCAAAAACAGACAATAAGCTCACAAAACTACTTGAAGACGGCACCCCCTTGGACTGGTTCGTTGCTAATGCTTTGTATTTCAATGGCAAATGGCGCACACCTTTCAAAAAAGATCTTTCCCTTTCTTTCAAAAATGCCGATGGCACTAAAAGCCAAGTACTCGCCATGCAAGGAACATCGATGGCCTATATAAGAGACGGCAATGGGTATACCATGACAACGGTCGACTATGGCGGCTGTAGTCAATTCAACATGGTGCTAATCGTGCCAGACGACGGCATCGATGTGGATCAAGCCATTAATAATTATGTTGCAGACGAATATGGCGAAATTCGCTATCTGGATGCTATTAAGAACGTTGATTTGACCATGCCGCAATTTGAGGTCGACTATTTAGACAGCCTTATTCCTACAGTGCAGGCTATGGGAATAACTGATCTTTTCGGAAAGAACACTTGCGACCTGTCAAAGATGACAAATAGCCCGCTTTTTGCCACTGTCATGCAACAGGGTGCGAAATTCAAAGTCGACAAAACTGGTACAGTTATCGTAGTGTCCACCGGAACAGGAGGCAATGTCGGATCTCCAGAACCAATTAAAACAGGCAAGCTTGTAGTCGACAGACCCTTCGCTTTCCTGATTAGGTCTTCTGGTCCATACATGATTCTTTTCGCCGGCAAAGTCACGAAACTATGATACCGAGCTCCCCGTCTGGGGAATAGAAACACTGAATTTGACTCTTAACATCTGCCCCGCGCCCGTCGTGACGACGTCCGCGGGGCCTTTATCATTGTATGATAACAAAATTGCATGGAAAAGGGCCATTTTTAACACTCTATGAAAGGCAACGTAAGCGAAAAATAACTAATTTTGCATTATCGACTCAATCCAATGATTCCTATGAAACCAATCAAAATACTTCTGCTCTTTCTTCTCGCTTTTATTTCCTGCACCGAAGATCCGGAAACCGAACAGGAAGGTATTCTCACAGGCACATATGCCGGTACAGCCGTGAAGCAAAAGCCCAGCATACGCCCGCGCGTCCCCTCCCGCCCGGACAACGATGCAGCCAGCATCGATTACGAATACGGCCGTGGCTGGATCACATTCGCCTTCCCCGCCGACGTGGTTGAGACTGAGGTGACCGTCACCCAAGACGCAGACACAGTGGTAGTTAGCACCGCATCTCCCGCCGAGCCCACCATGCTTCTGCCCGAGAGCATGACCGGCACCTACGACCTGCGCATACTCACCCACGACGGCGCCACCTACCTCGGCACCCTCACCTACCCCGACTAACACCCGCTCCCCATTACCCTCAAGCTGTAGGGCCGCAAATTTGTTGCGGCCGCAAGACACCATAAAACGTTGACTGTCTGGATGTTGGGACGCTCATTTTGAGCGTCCGCCAAGCGCCGTTCATTCGGGGGCGAAAGCCTCCGCACGTAGGGCTGTACCACGGCGCAGCCCCTAACACCATGGTTACCAGCATATTGTAGGGCCGAACGGTCGGTTCGGCCCTACAACGCCAATGAGGGCAAAATTATGCATTATGTCATCGCATAAGCGCTTGGCGAAGCCAAGAATTATGAATTATGAATTATGAATTATGAATTATGTTATCGCATAAGCGCTTGGCGCAGCCAAGAATTATGAATTATGTCATCGCGTAAGCGCTTGGCGAAGCCAAGAGTTATGTTATCGCGCAAGCGCTTGGCGCAGCCAAGAATTCCCCGCGAATCCCTAAAATTGTTAAAACGCTTGCAAAAAACGGAAAATCTGCCTACCTTTGCCGTCCTCATGCGCGCTTGCGCATGAATCCCAATCAGAAATAAGTATTTATAAATGAAAATATTACGCATTCTCCTCGCGTCCGCGATGACCATGGCGGCCCTCTGCGCCCTCGCCGTGCCGGCCAACCGACAGCCACAAGTCTTCACCCAGCCCGACGGCACGCAGCTCACCCTGCGTCTGGTCGGAGACGAGTTTTTCCATTACTACCTCACCGAGAGCGGCGACATGGCCCTTCAAGGTCCCGACGGCGCCTTCTACCTGGCCGAGCCTGCCCTGGACGGCACCCCTGCCATCAGCTCGCGCCTCGTAGGCTCCAAGGGACAGACCGCCGAGCAGCGCGTCGCCATGATCGACGCCGGCTCGAAGAAAGCGGCCGCCAAGCGTGCCCGCCGCGACCGCGCCATGGGCATGCGCGCCCCCATGCAGGCCTCCGAGGCCGCGTGGCCCTCGGGCATTGGCCTTTTCCCCAACAACACCTACCCCGTCACGGGCTCGCCCCGCGCGGCCATCATCCTCGTAGCCTTCAGCGACGTGGCCATGAACTCGCGCTCGCAGGCATATTTCACCGACATGGCCTCCAAGGTTGGCTTCAAAGAGAGCGGCTCGACCACCGGTTCAAGCTCGCCCGCGGCCACTGGCTCGGCCCTCGACTATTTCACCGCGTCGTCCAACGGCAAGTTCACACCGCAGTTTGACGTGCTCGGCCCCGTAAAGCTCTCAAACACATGCGCCTACTACGGCGGCAATGACAGCTACGGCAACGACCTGCGCCCCGAGTACATGGTGCGCGACGCCATCAAGGCCCTCGACGCCACCACCGACTTCTCGGTCTACGACAACGACCACGACGGAGTCATCGACAACGTCTACGTCATCTACGCTGGCATGGGCGAAGCCAACGGCGGCGCCGCCAACACCATCTGGCCCCACTCCTGGAGCTTCTCCGAGGCGGGCCTGTCGCTCACCGTCGATGGCAAGAAAGTCGACTCTTACGCCTGCTCCGCGGAGTTTTACAGCAAGACGCTGCTCGACGGTATCGGCACCTTCTGCCACGAGTTCTCGCACGTGATGGGTCTCCCCGACCTCTACGACACGGTCTACGGCACCGCCGAACGATACACCCCCGGCGACTACTCGCTGATGGACCAGGGCTCTTACCTCAACTCATCACGCACCCCGCCCACCTACGGCATCTATGAGCGCAACGCCATGGGCTGGGCCGACGTCGAGGTGCTCGACCCCGGCGTGGGCGTGGACGCATCCCTGGGCCATATCCTCAACACCAACATGGGCTATGCCATCGCCACAGAGAAGACCAACGAATTCTTCCTCCTTGAGAACCGCCAGAAGACCGGCTGGGACGCTTACCTCCCCGGCCACGGCATGCTCATCTGGCACATCGACTATAACACCAGCATCTGGAACGCCAACAAGCCCAACAACTCGGCCACCCACCAGTACGTCGACATCGTCGAGGCCGGCGGCACTGCCAACAACACCAGCTCCTCCACCCTGGCCCAGTACCCCTTCCCGGGCACAAAGAACAAGACGTCCTTCACCTCCTCCACCACCCCGGCCATGCGCTCTTGGGCAGGCAAGAACATCGACGCCCCCATCACCGACATCGCCGAGGCCAATGGAATGATCACCTTCAAGGTCTGCGGCGGCGCCCCCAGCCCATCAACCATCCCCGCGCCTCTGTGCAACTTCTCGCAGCCCACCGTCAGCAGCGACGAGCCCGTCGTGGTCACCCTCTCCCTGGCCCCCGACGCCGAGAGCTCTGACGTGATAATGTACATGATCGACGATGACGACGACATCATCGAGGAGCGCTACTCCGGCCCAATCACCATATCCAAGTCGAGCGAGATGATTTACTGGGCCCAGCGCGGCTCTGAGACCAGCGAAGTCATCACCATCAAATTCCGCATCGGCGCGGCCGACGAGCCTATGAAGTCGTACACCATCACATTCAACGACAACGACACCGACGCCAGCTCCGAAATCAAGGCTACTGACTTCGCCTCCTACTGCCTCGAAGGCGCCGACGCCGCCACCCTCAACAGCGAGAGCACTAAGGTGTTCAAAGGCACCACAGGCCTTAAGCTCGGCTCTTCCAAGGCCGCCGGCACCCTCTTGCTCGACATCGCCCCCGCATACCAGGCCGAGGTGGAGAGCGTGGTGGTCAACGCCAAGAAATACGGCAACGACAGCCCCAAGCTCGCCGTCAACGGTGCCGGTGCCACAAGCCTCACCAGCGACCTCGAGGACTACGTCTTCCCCCAGGACGGCTCCGAGCTCAAGCAGATCAAGATTGACTCCACATCCAAGCGCATGTACGTCAAATCCATCACCGTCAACCTCGCCCAGCGCAACCCCAGCGGCATCGCCGACGTAACGGTCGTCGCCGACGCCGAGGCCGTGTACTACGACCTCCAGGGCATACGCTGCGCCACCCCCGCCCCCGGCCGCATCTACATCGAGGTGCGCGGCGCGAAGGCCCGCAAAGTGGTGTTCTAACCCACGATAGCACGGCTCCCACACCCGCGGCCGCGGAGAGCAGATTGCTCTTCGCGGCCGCGTCGCTTTTTTCCGCGAACAATTCCTGCCCATGGGCGTTTTATTAGTACAAACAGCAAATCACAAACCTTTAAACACCCCAATATTATGGCAACAGATTTCAACCAGCTCATAAACAGCGACCGCCCCACCCTCGTAGACTTCTTCGCCACTTGGTGCGGTCCGTGCAAAGCACAAATGCCTATCCTCGAAGACGTTAAGAAAGAAGTGGGCGACAGCGCCTCCATCGTCAAAGTAGACATCGACGCCAACCGCGAAGTGGCCATGGCCTACCGCGTGCAGAGCGTGCCTACCCTCATCCTCTTCGTCAAAGGCGAGCCCGTGTGGCGCGCAGTAGGCGTCCAGAGCGCCGATGTGCTCACCGCCAAGATCAGAGAGCACGTGTAAGCTCTTCCCAGCCCTCCCCCGCGCGGGGAGAAAGCCCCCATACAGGCTTCGGCACCGCCATACCCGCATAGCGGGCCGCGAATGCCGAAGCCTTGTCGATATTTTTAACAATAATTAAATGTAGGGCTTGCCGATATACCGCCAATTGTCGTAAATTTGCAGCCCAAAAACATAACCAACCCACCTAATTCCCATGTACAACAGACAATCCAATGTATACTGGACCCTTGAGCTCGCCTCTAAGCTCGAGGACGCCCCCTGGCCCGCCACCCGCGACGAGCTCATCGACTATGCCCAGCGCTCCGGCGCGCCACTCGAAGTCATCGAGAACCTCCAGGAGATGGAAGACGAAGGCGAGGCATACGAAAGCATCGAAGACATCTGGCCCGACTACCCCTCAAAGGAAGACTTCCTTTGGGACGAAGAAGAATATTAACCCCTCACCTCCCACACTACCAACGGGCTGCACCCACCAGTGCAGCCCGTTGATATTACATAAGTTGCCAGCAAATTGCAGGGCCGCTTCGTCCGCTGTTACAACCGAAAAAAACGCCCTCGAAATCCCCACTTCGTACGGCATAAATTTGTTGCGGCTGCGTGACACCATAAAATGTTGACTATCTGGATGTAGCGACGCTCAGCCCTAGCGTCCGCGATAACGATAAACGATGCAGAGCAAAGTATAGGGTCGCCACCTGTGGCGACCGCGGCAATGGATAACACACTGATTGTCAGATGGATGTAGGAACGCCTGGTCTAAGCTTCCGAGAGATGCAAGCGAAAAGAATCAACCAAGCTCCGGAGGAGCGCATTTCGGGAGCCGCGGCGTTTCAACCCACGGGCCATGCGCGCCCTCTCTCTCCTACCTCCACCCTTAGAGCCTGTCCCATAAAATCTGTTAACGCTGAGGCGGCGACGGTTACTTCCTTCGCCCGCTGGACTGTTTTGGATGTTGAAACGTGGATGTTCGGTGAGGCTAAATATGCTTGAGCAGTATCATCATGAAGGCCATTTTCGCCATTGCCGTCGCCGTGTGCAGCAGCTGCTCGTAGCCACGGCATAATCTGCGGAAGCGGTCAAGCCAAGCGATGGTCCGCTCCACTACCCAGCGACCCTCCAATGGAATGAATTCCGACGTTCCGTAATTCGATTTAACGCATTGCAAGTCAATAGACAGGGCGGTTTTTGCAACCTCAATTAAGCCGCCCCTGTAGCCGTTGTCGGCTTTGATTGTCTTGATGTAAGGATGTGGGCCGGCGAGGACGCCAATCATGAGATCAGTATCTTCAGCATTTCATCAAACCACGGGGATTCGCTGATACTGCGGAAACGATGATAGACGCTTTTCCACTTGCCGAAGAAATCGGGCAACCGTCCCCATTGGCATCCGGCCTTCAAGACATATATAATGCCATCTAATTGTCTTATATTCAGCTTGATGTTCAAGTGAGCGCTGAATGCGGAGAGCCAGCGCTTTTGATTCGTTTTAAGTAAAGAGCAACGTTTCACATATCATTAACGCGCTGCAGGAACGGATATTACCTCCGCCGTCGCATCTCTCGGGCGCTTTTGAAGCCGTCGCTCGGTCACAATGCGACGGCATTGCTCCCTCACGCCGCCTCCAAAATCACACCAAGATATGCGACCTCAGCGTTAACATATTTTATGGGACAGGCTCTTAGACCGTCCTACATCAACTCTTTCAATACATTTGCAAACAATCTATCAATCATAAATATTTATTTTAATATATTTGCAAAATAATTTCTAAATATTTGCATATTACAAATATTGTCATTACCTTTGCACATGCAAACAAAGAGTTGTTTGCCTTATCACCTAAACAAACTTGACCAAGCTCACCCCCGAGAGATTTTGGTGGTTTTCCTCTCAAGGGCGCGGCCGAACTCAAGAATGCGAAGGTGGCATACAGAGAACCTTGACAAGACTGAACCTCGCGCGAGGGCATCCCGTTCCATGGCATAGCTTCGTGGACCAGGCTCTCGAATAGACCCGGCAGGCCGGGCCTTGCACGGAAGCATTCCTCCGCATCACCATGCGATTCGAAGGAGTGCTGAGGGTACCGTGCGCGAACCCCACCCACCCTGCGTTCATCACAGAACCGCAGGGCCATACACTATATCCGACCTATCCAATGCGGGTCAGACCGACCAATGTACTCTATACTCCAATCCCCCTCCCCGGCTCGCGCCGAGGAGGGGGATTTTCATTTATACGCCAGCTCTTACTACCCCTTGATTACGGCCACGGGCATGAGTCGCGTGCGGATGCGCACCAGGTCGGCCTGCGCGGCCATCACCTCATCGATGTTCTTATAGGCACCGGCAGCCTCGTCGAGGTCGGCCTGGGTGCGTATGGCGTGGATTACGCCGGCCTTCTCCAAGCGAGCAATCTCCTCTTCCAGCGACAGCTCAAAGCGGGCCGCTGTGCGCGACAGGCGTCGCCCCGCGCCGTGCGAGCACGACATGAACGACTCCGGATTGCCCAATCCCTCGGTGATGTAGGAGCACGTGCCCTGCGAGCCGGGAATGATGCCCACCTCGCCCTCGCGGGCCGAGGTGGCACCCTTGCGGTGCACTATGCAGTTCTCGCCGAAGTGCTCCTCCCAGCGGGCATAGTTGTGGGCGATGTTGATCATGGGCTCAAACTCGGCCCCGCTTACGGCGTCGCCTATCACCTGGCAGATGCGCTCCATCATCAGCTTACGATTGCACAGGGCGAACGCCACGCAGTACTCCATCTCGGCCCAGTACTCGCGGAATTCCTCCGTGCGCACCGGCAAGAAGGGCAGCTGGATTTCCGAAGGCACCATCGAGTACCAACGGCGGTTGAGCGCCTCGGCCTTCTGGTTGTAGAAGTCGCCCACCTGCTTGCCCAGGTTGCGCGAGCCGGAGTGGATCATCACCCACAGCCATCCATCGTCGTCGCGCTGCAGCTCAATGAAGTGGTTGCCGCCGCCCAGTGTGCCCACCTGCTTGAACGCCGACTTGAGCTCGCGCTTCACCACGTGCATGCCATCGATGTCGAATCCCTGCGGCATGTGCTCCTCGCTCTGCATCTGCTTGTGGTGGTCGTGCCCCACGGGCACGAGCTGACGGATGCCGCGGAGTATCTGCTTGCGCAGCACGGCCTGCTCCAAATCTGCCACGCGCACCTTGGTCTTAACAGCGCACATGCCGCAGCCAATGTCCACGCCCACGGCGTTGGGCACCACCACTCCCTTTGTGGCCAGAACGCCTCCGATGGGCATGCCCTTGCCTCCGTGAGCGTCGGGCATCAGGGCCAGGTGGTGGTGTATGAAGGGAAGGCGGCAAAGGTTAGCCACTTCATCCTGCCCGTGCTGGTCGAGCTCGGCTACCCAAGATTTCACGATTACGTTGTTGATGAGTTTTTCTTCCATAATTATGCGTTTTTAAGTTTCACGATGCAAAGGAAGAACACTACTGCGCAAAGATTTTGCGTAGACAAAAAAAATTGATAATTTCGCGGAAAAAGTCAATGGCACAGAATAAAAACGCCCTTTTGCGATACCGCACCATCGACCGCTGCCTGCGCAACACCGCCCGGCGATGGACTCTGCAAGATCTTGTGGACGCCTGCAGCGACGCTCTTTACGAGTACGAAGGCAAGCAAGACCTCGTGAGCACGCGCACCGTGCAGCTCGACCTGCAGATGATGCGCTCCAGCCGCCTGGGCTACGAGGCACCTATCGAGGTCTACGACAAAAAGTTTTACCGATATTCCGACCCAGAATATTCCATCAGCAACCGCCCCCTCTCGCAGCACGACATCGACGTGCTCAACCGCACCATCGACCTGCTGAGGCAGTTTGACGAGTTCGACCGGTTCCACGACATGGCCGACGTCGTCAGCCGCCTGCAAGACAAGGTGGCCTCGGCCTCGAGCCGACGCCCCATTGTCGACTTCGAGCGCAATCCTAACCTCAAAGGCCTGGAGCACCTCAACGCCCTCTACGACATCATAGCCTCGCGCCAAACCGTGTACGTCAAATACCGCTCGTTCAACTCCCGCCAGCCTCGCCCATTCATCCTATTTCCTTATCTATTAAAAGAGTACCGCAACCGGTGGTTCCTATTCGGCTCCCGAGCCGGCGACATGAAGCTCTTCAACCTCGCCCTCGACCGCATCGTCGACTTCCACTCCTGCCCCGACATACCATATAAGGAGAATCCGGAGTTCACCGACGACTTCTTCAGCGACGTCGTGGGCGTCACGAAGCACTCGCGGCTGAGGAAAGAGCACGTGGTGCTTCTCGCCGACAATCTTCAGGCCAGCTATATCCTCACCAAGCCCATACACGCCTCCCAGCAGCTTATTGAGAAGAACAAAGCCGACGGATCCACGACCTTCAGCCTCGACGTGGTGGTCAATCATGAGCTCGAAGCCCTACTGCTCACCTTCAGCCCCGGACTGCGCGTGCTTGAGCCCGCATCCCTGGCAGCGCGTCTGCGCGACATCCATCTTCGCGCCCTCGATTACCTTTCCCTCTCTCAGAATGGATGAAATGGCCCCAGAACGTGGCGGATTCGCGCAGCCACCCCTTGGCAGTTTGAGAAAAATATCGTACCTTTGCCGCGGATTTATGTGCCTTGGTGTCTACTTTCGCTATGCCTTGGCCATACATGCCGCCAATTATCATCACGCTAACATCTTAAAGGTCAATCATATATCCCATGAGACTCATCTCACGCCTCGCAGCGATCGCCGTAGGTGCTATGGCGCTCCTCACTTCTTGCGGCTCAACAAAAAATTTCGTTTATTTCCAGGACACCACTGCCGGCACTACTGAACGTATTGCAGACCAGGACAAAATCAAGGTGCGTCCCGGCGACCAGGTCAACATCTTGGTCAACAGCCGCGACCCCGAGCTCGCACGCCTCTTCACCAAGTCAACCAGCGGCAATGGCGGAGCATCGGGATACAACTCGCAGTCCAACCTCATGGGCTACACCGTCAACGACCAGGGCTTCATCGAGTTCCCCATCCTCGGCCCCCTCGAGGTCAACGGCATGACCCGCGAGCAGATCGAGGTCTTCATCCAGCAAGAGCTCCGCTCCAAGAACCTGGTTAAGGATGCCGTCGTCACCGTCGAGTTCCGCAACCTCGCCGTCACTGTTCTCGGCGCCGTCTCCTCACCGGGCGTCTACGACCTCAAGCGCGACAATCCCACCATCCTCGAGGTTATCGCCCAAGCAGGCAACCTCACCCCCAACGGCCTGCGCGAGAACGTCAAGGTGTTCCGCAAAACAGGCAACGAGGAGAAGACCTACATCGTAGACCTCACCTCCGCACAGAACACTTTCGCATCCCCCGTCTACTACATGCAGCAGGGCGACATAGTATATGTCGAACCCAACAAGAAAGCGGCCCGCGAGAGCACTGCCAACGGCAACACTCCCTACACATACGGCTTCTGGATGTCGCTCATATCATTCGCTCTGGCCATCGGTGCTATAGTGATAAAATAACCCACCCTCCCTTTCATCTGCTAATCTACACCCATTCCATCAAGTAAATGGCTAACGATAACACCAACACCGATTCCGGCGCCCAGCTCGAGTCTGCCGATTCGTTCAACATCAAAGACCTCCTATACCTCTGCCTCTCAAAGTGGTACTGGTTCGTCATCTCCCTGGTGATCTGCGTAGGTTTCACATACTGGAACCTGCTCAAGACCCCCAACGTCTACACCCGCACGGCTCAGATCCAAATTAAAGAGTTCGGCTCGGCTCCCAACATGGGCGGCGAGTACAACCTCAACATGTTCAACACCTACAACAACCTCTACGACGAAATCACGCACATGCGCTCGCGCGACATCACCGCCGAGGTTGTAAAGCGACTACACCTGGACATGAACTACAGCACCAAGGGTCGTTTCCACGACAATGTGCTATACGGAAAGAGCCTGCCTATCAATGCGTTAATCGAAAATCCCAACCCTGACGCATATCTCGGATTCACAGTGGAGGAGAAAGGCGACAAGCTCACCCTCACCGACTTCTCCGGCCCCGGCTTAGACGAGAAGACTGCCGCCCAGAAAGTGGCTGCCGCTTTCGGCAAGACCGTAGAGACCCCCGTGGGCAAAGTCACCCTGATGAAGACCGACTACTACACGCCAGCCAACCGCGAGATCAAAGTGGCACGCTGGGGCATAAACGGCGCAATCGGAGCCTACAGCGGCAAGCTTCACGCCGCCGTGGATCCCTCCACGATGTCGATCGTCAACATCTCCGCCTCAGACGTCTCCCCTGAGCGCGCCGAAGACTTCATCAACACAGCCCTGGCCGTATATAATCAGAAGTGGATGGACGACAAAAACAAGATGGCCATCTCCACCTCCAAATTCATCGAAGACCGTCTGGGCGTGATCGAGCGCGAGCTCGGCAACGTCGACAACGACATATCCTCCTACAAGAGCTCCAACCTCATTACCGACGTCAACGCCACGGCCAACATGTACCTCGGTCAGGCTCAGGAGGCCAACAACGCGGTGATGCAGCTCAACACCAAAATCAACATGGCCCAGCACGTGCGCAGCTACCTCACTGACCCCTCGCGACAGTATGAGCTGCTGCCCACCAACACCGGCTTCGAGGATGCCGGCGTGGCTACAGGAATAGCTGCTTACAACCAGATGATCCTCAAGCGCAACAACCTCCTGGCCAACACCAACGAAGACAACCCCCTGGTGGAGGACATCGACGCCAACCTCCAGCGCATGCGCCAGTCAATCATCCAGTCTATCGACAACGCTATCCTTGGCATCAACGCCCAGATCAAGACTGCCCGCCAGATGGGCGGCGAGGCCGTGTCGCAAATCGCCACTTCCCCGCAGCAGTCTAAATACCTCCTCTCCGTCGAGCGCCAGCAGAAGGTGAAAGAGAGCCTTTACCTCTACCTGCTGCAGAAGCGCGAGGAGAACGAGCTTTCGCAGGCCTTCACCGCCTACAACACGCGCATCGTCTCCGCGCCCTCCGGTTCGGGCGCACCCACTTCGCCCGACCGTGGCCGCCAGCTTATGCTCGCGTTCGTCATCGGCTTCGCCATACCATTCGCCCTCATTTTCCTCCTTGACTTCCTCAACACCAAAGTGCGCGGCCGCCTCGACCTCGAGAAGCTTTCCGCCCCCTTCCTCGGCGAGATTCCCCTCGACCCCAACCTCAAGACCAGCTGGTTTAAGCGTCTGTTCAGCAAGAGCAAAGGCAAGGAAAAAGACTACGGCAAGATCGTCATCGCCAAGGGCAGCCGCAACATGATCAACGAGGCTTTCCGCGTGCTCCGCACCAACCTCGACCTGGTCATGGCCAAGAGCCCCACGCACAACGTCATCTGCGTCACGTCCTTCAACCCCGGCTCTGGTAAGTCCTTCATCACAGTCAACCTCTCCGTGGCCCTTGCCATACGCGAAAAGCGCGTGCTAGTCATTGACGGCGACCTCCGTCACGCATCCCTCTCGAAGTATGTGGGCGAGCCCAAGCACGGCATCACCGACTACCTCTCCGGCCGCAACAACGACATCAACAGCCTGCTCGTGCAAATGCCTGGCTATCCCACCCTCGACGTGCTGCCCGTGGGCAAAATCCCCCCCAACCCCACCGAGCTGCTTGAGGATCCCCGCATGCACCAGCTCCTCGAGACCCTCCGCGGCCAGTACGCCTACATCTTCATCGACTGCCCGCCCGTCGATGTCGTGGCCGATACCCAGATTGTGGAGCGCCAGTGCGACCGCACCATCTTCGTGGTCCGCGCCGGCCTGCTCGAGCGTGCCATGATCGCCGACATCGAGAACATCTACCGCACCAAGCGCCTGAAGAACGTCACCCTCGTGCTCAACGGCACCGAGGCTGCCGACATCAAGTACGGCTACAAGTATAGCTACAAATACGGCTACTACGGCCACGGCGGATCCTCCTACTATTCTCAGGACTAATCTCCGACCTTCATCTCTCTCCTTTAGTTGTTCCCGCCCCTCATGTGGTTGTGGCCTTTCAATTCTAAGCGCTCCATCGCCGACGCTCGCCTGCTCGAGGGTATCACCGACTGGCATTCCCACCTGCTGCCCGGCGTCGACGATGGCGTGCGCGAACTCGAGCACACTCTCGCCATCCTCGGCGATTTCGAGAAGGCCGGCGTGCGCAAGCTCTGGCTCACGCCCCACGTCATGGAGGACATACCCAACACCCCCGAAGCTCTCAAGGCGAAATACGACGAGCTCACCAAGGCCTACACCGGCTCCGTTGAGCTGGCCCTGGCCTCCGAGAACATGCTCGACAACCTCTTCGAGCAGCGCCTCGCCCAGCGCAGCTTCCTCCCCCTGGGCGACGACCAAGACATGCTCCTGGTCGAGACCTCCTATTTCACCCCGCCCAGCGACCTCGACAGCAAGCTCAAGCGCACCATCGCTGCCGGCTACTTCCCCATCCTCGCCCACCCGGAGCGATACATGTACATGGACCACGCCCACTACAGCCGTCTGCGCGACAAGGGCGTGCGCATGCAGCTCAACCTCTTCTCCCTTACCGGCATGTATGGCGCCACGGCCGCAGAAAAGGCCGCCTATCTGCTTAAGGAGGGCTACTACTCCATGCTAGGCAGCGACACCCACCGCCACAGCCAATGGCTGCGCGGTGTGGCCGAAAAAGCCCTGACGCCCAAGCAGATCAAGGCCATCGAGCGCATCAAGCTCCAAATTATCTAAAGCCCTTTCGCCCACCCAACCATGGACTGGCAAGACAAACTCAAGCAGCTCCTCCCCGCCGGCTATGCGCCTCAAGCCCCGGATGCGGCTCCTGCGGAGCAAGGTCCCGCGCAGCGCGGGCCGCTGACAGTCACCGTCGACCGCCGCCGCAAAGGCAAAATCGCCACCATCGTCAGCGGCTTCACCATCCCCGACGCCGACATCGACGCCCTGGCGTCAAAGCTCAAAAAGCGGCTCGGATGCGGCGGAGCGGCCCGAGGAGGCGAGATCCTGATCCAGGGCGACAGACCCGCCGAGGTCGCGGCAGCCCTGCGTGCCTTGGGCTTCGCGAAGGTTAAAGTCTGACCGTGCATACCCACCCTCCCTTCTCCCACGTCAACCCTTACGCCATTCCTACTCTTAATCTCTTCGCTCCTTTCCACTATGCCCAATCGCTCTCTCACCGTCTACAAAGCATCAGCCGGCTCTGGCAAAACGTACACGCTCACGCGCGAGTACATCCTCTCCGTCATCGCCGTGAAAAATCCCGAGACGGGTACCTACCGCCTCAACCACCCCAACTACGCCCCTGGCGGACGAGCCCTCACAAACCGCCACCGCGCCATCCTCGCCATCACCTTCACCAACAAGGCCACAGAGGAGATGAAAGAGCGTATCACCGTCAAGCTCCGCGCCCTCGCCGCCGTGCCTCAGCCCGGGCAGAAAGAGGCAGACTATGCCGCCGACTTCATGGCTCTGCTGGGATGCTCGCGACAGGAGCTTGCCGAGACGGCCAACCGAGCTCTGGAGCAGCTGCTCCATGACTTCCAGAATTTCAACGTCAGCACCATCGACGCGTTCTTCCAGCGCGTGCTTCGCACCTTCGCCCGCGAGCTCGACCTCCATGGCGACTATGAGCTGCAACTCGACCACCAGGCCGTGATGCGCGCCGCCGTGGCCCAGATGCTCGACGACTTCAACGTCAACTGGCGCACGCATGCCGACCTGTACCGCTGGATCCAAGACCGCATGGGCGAAAGCCTGGATGCTGGCAAACGCGCCAACATCCTCGACCGCTCATCGGGCCCGCACCGCACGCTCGTGGAGGTGGTGTCGAAAATCACGGGCGAGGACTATGCGCCGATAGCCGACGATATGCGCAAATTCATCAGCGCAAAGCCCGACAAATTCGTCCTCCTATACAAGGCTATCAAGACCCAGGACGACGCCATCACCGCCCAGATGCAGACCATCGCATCGGCCGCCGTCGAGGCCGTAGAGGCATACGGCCCCAAACACGGAGTCACTTCGCTCGCCCTGAACTTTCTCCGCAACCACTTCATCACCATCAAGGAGCCGGACGCGAAGACCCTCGCCAACGCCGTAGCCCGCATCCCCGACGGCCTGCGCACCGCCAAGTGCAAATGCCCCGACGACGTGGTCATGGCCCTGGGAGACGCCACTCTGCAGTGCGTCGACCTCCTGCGCCAGCGCCACGACCTGACGGCCTTCCGCGCCCAGGTGCGCAATCTATCGTTCCTGACCTTCGCCATCAAATACGTCGAGGATATTTACAAACTCACCAACACCGTGCTCCTGGCCGACACTAACACGCTGGTGCACACCATCATTGACGGCAGCGACGTGCCCTTCATTTACGAGCGTCTGGCCATGCATCTGCACCACCTGCTCATCGACGAGTTCCAGGACACATCGGCCCTGCAGTGGGCCAACCTGCGCCCGCTCGTGGCCAACGCCATAGACGACCTCAACGACTGCCTTATCATCGGCGACGTCAAGCAGTCCATCTACGGCTTCCGCAACTCCGACCCCGCCCTGCTCGCCCACCAGGTGGAGGAGGAGGACTTCCCCGGCCGCACCTCGCCCCGCGGCTCGGCGCCTCGCGAAAACACTAATCATCGATCTTCGCGCGAGGTGGTGGAGTTCAACAATACCCTCTTCATGCGGCTCGCCGCCCACAACAACGCTGTGGGCTACGACAACGTGGCCCAGGCCCTGCCGGAGAAGGAGCCCGACCCCGGATACGTGCGCATCATCTCCACGCCGCTGCCCGAAGAGACCAAGGGAAGCTCCGACCCCTTTGCCGCCTCGCCCCAATTGGCCCTCATGGCCGAGGAAATGATGCGCCAGCACTGCGAGGGAGGATACCCGTGGAGCGACATCGCCATCCTCAGCGCGCGCCACGAGGACAACGCTAAGGCTATCGAATACCTCATGCGCCACACCGCCATCCCCGTCCTGGCTGAGGAGGGGCTGTTCCTGCACAAGTCGCCCGTCATCAAGCTCATCATGGCCCTGCTTAGGCTTGTGGATATCAAGCAGACCACCCCGGAGGCCGAAAAGGCCGGAGGCCGCATCTTCTCCATCGCCGACATGCAGCTGATTATGAGCCGATTCGAATACTACACCTCGGTTCATACCCTCACCGCGGAGCAGGCCCTGGAGCGCGCCCTCAACTCCACCGCCGACCTCGACCAGGTGGTCAGCGCCATCCTTGACCCCGCGCCCACATCCGTGGCCGAGATAGTGGAGAACATCATAAACCGCTTTGTTGACCCGGCCGCCCGCGACGCTAACAGCGCATACCTCACCGCTCTGCAAGACAACATCGCTGACTACGCCCGCTCCACCCCCGAGTCGCTCCACGGCTTCCTGCAGTGGTGGGACACCCACGGCTCCGGCCTCTCGATCCCCGTCGGCGGCGACGTCGACGCCGTGCGCGTGATGACGATCCACAAGTCCAAGGGCCTGGAGTTCGACTGCGTCCACATCCCGTTCCCCGAGTGGCCACAATGGAAAATGAAGAGCACCGAGTGGGAGCTCACCCCCGCCATTCCCGGCATCCCACACACCCTCCTCCCCCCGGCTCTGCTCATCGACGGCCAAACTCTGTCGGCCTTCGCCTCGCAGCCCGACAGCTGCTTCTTCCCCTACGCCGAAAGGCGCCGCCAAGCCAGCGCCAGCGAGCAGGTCAACGTCACCTACGTGGCCTACACCCGCGCCGCCCGCGAGCTGTGCATTTACCATGTGGAGCAGCCCAAGCAAAATGACACGATGATCGACGCCGTTTTTGAATGCCTCGCAAAGCCCCGCTCAGAGGCCGAAGAGGCGACGCCCTTCACCATCGACCTAGCCGAGCATTTCGACGCCGAGACGCGCTCATTCGCCCTGGGCCGGCCCACCAAGAAAGTCTTCAAGTCGCCGACTCCAAGCCATGTCGCGACGTTGCCCCCCCTGCGCCCCGGCTACCCCGTATGGCCCGCTGACCTGGAGCGTATACTCGCCACCCTCGACAGCACCGTGGAGCTAAACCCCGACATCAGCGACACCCCTGCCACAGGACCCAACGCCCAAGACTACGACTACGACCCCGAAAGCCGAGAGCGCGGACTGCTCATGCACGACATCCTGCAAAACGTCACCACCATCGCCGACATCCCCGCCGCAGCGGCCGCCGTCGCTGCCCGAGGCCACTACCCCACTGCCGACGTGCGCAAAGCCCAGGCCCTGCTCAGCGAAGCCCTCGACGTCAGCCGCCCCGAGATAGCCCGCTGGTTCCGCGACTTCGACTCTGTGGTCTGCGAACAAGACATTTACATCAACCAAGACGGCACACGCACCATCCGCCGCCCCGACCGCATCGTCTTCACCCCCGACGGCACCGTCGAGATCGTGGACTACAAATTCACCACCCGCGAGCAAGCCTCCCACATCTCCCAGGTGCGCCAGTACTGCCAGCTCCTGCGCGCCATGGGCCACGCCGACGTCCGCGGCTACCTGTGGTACCCCCTCCATCCCGGCTCCCCCACCCTCCCCGTCCAATAACCCCCGAAAAGTTGACACCCAGGATGTAGGTGGGTATTGCAAAACCTCGAAAAAGGCAAAATATGATTTTGCAACTCATTGATTTTCAATTATTCTCTTTTGGTAAGTATTGGCAAAACTGAGGTTTTGCAACACCCTCGCGTCAACGCCTTCGACGGTTATGGCCAATAATGTTTACAGGCGGCCGCATCGACCATGCGGCCCTACAATTTTCTGATTTTACCACCTTTCATCGAATTTACCCCCCCCTTTCTTCTCAAAAAACGCCAATTTTGAGAAGGTACCGCCTTTTGCTTCTCAAAAATCGCGTTTTTTGAGAAGCAAAGGAATCGCAACCTCGGCTCTTCGCCCTTTTCTCCCACAAAAAAACAAAAACAGGAAATTCCTTAAAATTCGCACCGTTCGTTGCGAATTCCAACAAAACGCATTATCTTTGCAGAAAGCTATTTATGCAAGTTGAGTTATGAAATGCGGCATATTTCATAACACTTTCACCGCTCAACTTCGGCAACGCAACTATTGCTTGATTCAACTTTTAAAACTTAAACTCTAATTTCTATGGGAAAACAGAAGTTTAAATGCCTTGTTTGTGGTGCTATTTTGGTAGGAGGCAAAGCTCGTCGCGCACATTGCCAAACACATCATCCTGGCACTCCATTCGGACGTCTCGATGTGTTTTTCCCTATTGAATACAAAGAGATAAATAAAGAGACAGGGTCCGAAGAGAAAAAGCCCGAGGCTCCCATAGTTAAACTTGCGGACCCCAACAAGCACAAGTATGACAGGCAAGGAAATGTCTCAATCAAAAGTGGAAAAGATATGAGAGACGTGCCGACCTTTGACTGCTCTAAAGCTATTCCCATTGATTTACTGCGACGTCCCGCCTCTACCAACGTTGATGATTTATTTGAATTTGCTGTAAAGAGAGTAGCCCAGATTAACATGGGAAAACCTTCGCTACTCGACTTTAACACTGGTTTACAATGGAGTAATATCTGTTTCGGGTATCCTGGCCCCCGTCCATCTGACCGTCAGGAGTACATGCGGCTAATAAAGGATAAGTACGGCGCATATTTCAAACGAGGGGGCTATAAGTACAGCTTCGATTTTGAGCAGATTGTCAGAGATTTCCCGCACTTCTTTAAAGGAGGTGAAAACCAACAGCCATTAAATGAAGTCAGCCTTGAAGCTTTAATCGCTGCTGTTCGAACAGAAATAAACCTTTCTCAACAGCCCAAAAATCGAATAAAATACAAGGTAGGAAAAATCGAGCGTGTTGACGCAACCAAACACCTGTATCAGTTCCATCTTGACCTTGGGGATGACGAGATGCCGATTTTCTACGAGGGGATAAATATCAAACTCAAGGTCGGGGATACCTTCCTCGACTGTGAGGGGATTGACTATGAGATGAACGATGAAATCTTAACTGTTCGCTCTCAGCGTCCGATATTTGGCACGTATGGAATTATTTACGTGGATGCTACTTTCATTCTTAAAGCCCTCGACGACAAATTGTGCGGTATTATTGCAAAAGGTCTGTCCCCTTTACAACCAGTGAGTAAATTTATACCCGAAAATACTCGCAGCATCTCGATTGTTCCTGATGCACCGACCTCATATTTACCGATTGTGAAACATATGGATTCCTTTCAAAGAGAAGCTCACGATGCTGCTTTAATGAAGGACATCAGCTTCATATGGGGGCCTCCTGGCACAGGGAAATCTTTCACATTAGCGGGGCTTATTAACTCCTTGTTTCTCAACAAAAGTACGACTTTAGTCTGTTGCATTTCTAATGTTGCCGTTGACCAGCTTCTGAATAAAGTGATTGATGTGGTGGAAGACCTCAAGGTTCGTCCACGTGCAGGACAGCTTTTGCGTTCAGGCCATACCCTAGATACCAGACTTTTACAGAAAGATTATCTGTTCCCTTCAGACCGTGAAACTGAGTGGATAAGAAAAAGAATATCAAAGCTAAATAGAGAAATTGCGTCTCTCAGGCTTGATTCAAAATCAAAAGCCTTATTTAAAGAGCAACTGATTGATTTACGTGATGCCCTAAAAAAACGAGTAGAGACACTAATCGGCTCTTCGACGATAGTCTTCAGCACTATTGCCAATTACGTATTGTCAAAATCCTTGGCCGGAAAACAGTTTGACAATCTTATCGTAGATGAGGCCAGTATGCTATCATTGCCTTATTTGATGGCTATCGGTGGGAACATCGCAAAACGCATCATTCTTGTTGGCGACCCCAATCAACTCGGTCCGATTGCCTTAAATCCAGACAAACTCCTTCGTGATAGCATATTTGATTATTGCAAGGTTTTCGGCAATGGTGGACTGCATCCTGCCCTGCATCAACTTTTGACCCAACGTCGATCGCACGCATCAATTGTCAATCTAACTAATAAAGCATTTTACGGTGGCAGACTCAATCCCGTTATTGAAGATAGCCCTGAATGGGTGACGGAGGGGCCGATTGCTGGGAAGATTATTAAGGTCATAAATTGCGACATCGAAAATAACGAGGTTAAACCTTATGGGGCATCTCGTCGTAATTTCGGCACCTGCGAAGTAGTTATGAAATTGCTGGATGAGTACTACAAGCACTGGTGTAGAACTGGGCTTAACATTTCCATTGGTATCATTACACCATACCGAGCACAGGTAAGAATGTACTATGCCAAAACGAAAGACTTGTTCGGCAATTCGCCGTTTTCTAAAAACATCAAAATAGGCACAATACATACTTTTCAGGGTTCCGAATGCGATGTGATTTTTTTTGATTTGGTAGAAGAATCGTCGTCTCCGGTAAGCCGCCTCCTAAACAACAAAGAAGGCGAGCGGTTAATCACTGTCGCACTCACCCGAGCTCGACATAAACTTATAGTTGTCGGAGACACGCTTCGCTTCAAATACTCTCCCGGTATTCCAAGTGTCTCGGACACTGTATGCTCAGTCCTTAAGGCGCTAAAAGACCAAAAAGCAACTCACTAAATTGAGCCAAACCCCACTAAGATTTAGCAATATTATGCTTTTAACCGCTAAGAATAATCATGTCCACTTGCGTTTGTGCTCTAATGTCTAATATTAGAATATTAAGGGTAGGCAGAGTTTTAACAGCTGTACTAAGAGTACAATAACACAAAGCATTCGTTTTCCTCTCATCTTGGTAGTCGACTTATGACGGTGGTTTTTCTGGGCGGGGAGGTGGGTTTGGCGGTGGGGCGTTGGCGCTTTGTTAGATTTTCATTATATTTGCACTCGGTATATTTGCTCTCTGGTTTTTATTATTCATTCTGTCTTTTTCTTTCTAATCAATGCATAATTTTCCTTTCCCCTCTGATGATAATCGGCCTTCCGTAGATAACCGCCCTTCCGTCGGGTCGCGCCTGGAGCTGCTATGGGTTTGGCTGCTGCGGCTGGGGGCGTTATTTGCGATTGTGGCTATATCTTGGTTTCTCCTCTCCCCGCCTTCCAATGACGACCAAGAGCAGGATTCGCATGTCATGCATGAAGAAATCAGCTATCCTAACCATACCGACGCCGACCACGGCACGATTGACATACACAACAACCTGAAAACTGATTCTTAATCTATTCCCCTAATATTATGACCAAGAACTACGACTCTGAAATCCAGCAGCGAGCCGAGCGAGTGTTCGCCGCTATGGAGCCGCGCGTCTCTGCCGAGGAGCTGGAGCGCATCAAGGATGCCTTCGCCTTGGCTTGCGAGGCGCACGCCGACCAATGGCGCAAGGGCGGCGACCCGTACATCTTCCACCCCATCGCCGTGGCCACGATCGTGGCGTCGGAGATGAAGCTGGGCGCCAACCCTGTCTGCGCTGCCTTCCTTCACGACGTGGTGGAGGACACGCCTTACACCATCGACGACATACGCCAGCGCTTCGGCGACGACGTGGCGTTTCTGGTGAAGGTGGTCACGAAGAAGGACACGAAGAAGTATGAATACTCCAAGCAGCTCGACAACTACCGCCAGCTGCTCGACAGCGTGCACTACGACATCCGCGCCGTGCTGGTGAAGCTAGCGGACCGCTTGCACAACATGCGCACGCAGGCCTCGATGCCTCCGGAGAAGCAGATGAAGACGGCCGGTGAGACCGACTATTTTTACGCTCCGCTGGCCAACCGCTTAGGCCTCTATCACATAAAAACGGAGCTGGAGAACCTGAGCTTCCGCTTCCGCTGCCCCGACGAATACGAGGAGATATCCTCGCAGATCGCCGCCCATGTGGAGGCTAACCGCGAGAAGCTCGAGACCTTCCGCGCCCAGATCGAGCAGACGCTGGCCGAGGCCGGCATCCAGGCCCGCGTGGCCGTGGACTATCGCCGCCCCTTCAGCCTATGGCGCAAGATGAAGAAGTACGGCGACGACTTCGCGCATCTCAAATACCGCCACTTCATCGAGGTGGTCTTCCCCGACCCCGCTCCGCCCACCACGGAGAAGGAGATGGCCATGAAAATATACTGCGTGCTCACCGACCGTTTCCGCGAGAAGCACGCCAGCCTCAGCAACTATATCGACTCGCCCAAGGAGAACGGCTACCAGAGCATCCACGTCAAGCTCCTCCCCGACTTCGGCCGCTGGCAGGAGGTGCACATCAGCAGCGAGCGCATGATGCGCCAGTCGCAGCTCGGATGCGTGGCCGAGCGCACGGAGGACAACATACGCCGCTGGATCGACAAATTCCGCAAGGTGCTACATGACGTCATCAACCCCTCCATGCACAACGAGCGATACATGGAGGACGTCCGCGCCACGTTCTACAACGACGACATCCAGGTCTTCACCCCCACGGGCGAGAAAATCATCTTGCCGCAGGGGTCGTCGGTGCTCGACTTCGCCTACGAGGTGCACACGGCCCTGGGCGACCGCGCGAAGTACGCCCGCATCAACGGCCGCCTGGAGCCCGTCACGGCCCCGCTGCGACGCGGCGACGTGGTGGAGATTTTCACATCCCCCGCCGCCCGCCCCGCGGAGGACTGGGACCAGCACGTGCACACCTACAAGGCCCGCAAGGCCCTGCGCCGCTTCCGCGAGAGCCTGCCCCGCGAGCCCTTCTGCCGGTGCCCGGTGTGCAACCCCATACCCGGCGAGGAGGTGATCGGCATTCGTAGCCACACCAACCCCTCGCAAGTGACCATCCACAAGCGCGACTGCCGCGACGCCATCTCCATGGCCTCGTCTTACGGCGAAGACGTAACCTCGGTCGACTTCCGCGCCGACGACACCCTCTACCCCGTCACGCTCGCCGTCCGAGCCGTGGATCGTCACCACCTGTTCATCGACCTGGCCGACTGTATCACCAACACGCTGCACCTGTCAATGGAGTCGTTTAACACCCGCACGGAGCACTCCATCGTCACGTGCACCATCAGCTTCGGCGTGCACGACTACGGCGAGCTGCGCACCATCATCCGCCATATCTCCCGCATCGACGGCGTCGACGAGGTGAAGCGCCTGCCCAACTGACACCCCTGCATAAATACTTACCATGATCATAGACTTTTCCCCTGAGATAGTGGCCGCCGCGCCGCAGCTGCGCGTGCTCAAAATCGAGGCCTCGCTCCAGAACCTCCCCACTTCGCCAGAGCTCTGGCAGGCCATCCTCGACTCCGGGGCCGACATCCGCGGGCGCGTGGCCTTGGCAGATGTCAACAAGCTGCCCGGCATCGCCGCCACCCGCGCCGCCTACAAGCGCTGCGGCAAGGAGCCCAACCGTTACCGCCCCTCGGCCGAGGCCCTGACGCGCCGCGTGGTCAAGGGCATGGAGCTGTACCGCACCCTTACGGCCATCGATGTCATCAACCTCATCTCCCTCGCCACGGGCCACTCCATAGGCGGCTTCGATGCCGACCGCATTGAGGGCCCGGTGCTCACCCTCGGCGTGGGGCGCGAGGGCGAGGAGTTCGAGGCCATAGGCCGCGGACCGCTCAACATCGCCTGCCTGCCCATCTACCGCGACGCCGTCGGCGGCATCGGCACGCCCACTAGTGACTGCGAGCGCACGAAGCTCACCCCCGACACGACGCACCTGCTCATGCTCGTCAACGTCTACGACCCCGACAGCGACATGGCCGCACTGCAAGAATATTGCCAGGCCACCCTCGCCGCCCACGGCATCCGCGTCGACTCCGCCGAGCTCATCACCCCTTGACAACGCCCCACGCAACGCCCCTCTGTGTGTTTGACCCCACCCCTTCATTTCCTCATACATAGCATTGATAATGAGAGTGATAACGTGCTGCACCGTGGTACAGCACTACGTGCGGGCCTCCGCCCGAATGTTAACGCTTGCCTAATCACGGACGAAACGAACTTTCGGCCCTACAATCCACTTCTCGTCTTTGTTGCCATCACGGCCACGACGAACTTGTGGCCCTACAATTTAGGCGACTGTGTTTGTCGGGCGGGGATTTTTTCGTACCTTTGGCGATGGTTTAATTTTTCATTCACCAACTAATGTCTTCCCCCAACTCTGCCGATACCGTGCGGGCTGTGCGCCGCGTCACTGCCGTGGGCATATGGATCAACGCTCTGCTGGTGGCCATGAAGCTGTTCTTCGGCTACACGGGCCACAGCGACGCTCTCGTGGCCGACGGCTACCACTCGATGAGCGACTTCGCCACGGACATCATCGTCATCGCCTTCGTGGCCGCGTCGTACAAGGCTGCTGACTCGCGCCACCCCTACGGCCACGGCAAGTTCGAGACCATCGCGACGGTGCTCATCGGCCTGGTGCTCCTGGGCGTGGGCTTCTTCATCGGCGCGGAGGGCGTGGGCACGCTCATGCGCACGCTCCGCGGCGAGGTGCTTCCGCGCCCCGAGACCGTAACGCTCTATATCGCGGCGGCCTCCGTGGCCCTGAAGGAGGGCTGCTACCGCTACACCCTGCACCAGGGGCGGCGGCTGGACTCGTCGGCGCTGATCGCCAACGCCTGGCACCATCGCAGCGACGCCGTGTCGTCGCTCGCCACGATTGTGGGCGTGGGCTTCGCCATCTTCCTGGGCGCGCAGTGGCGGGTGATGGACCCTGTGGCCTCGATTCTGATCGCCGTGATGATATGCGTCTCGGCTGTGAAGATTATGATGCCGCCCATCAACGAGTTGCTCGAGGCCTCGCTGCCCGCCGCCACCATGCAGCGCATGGAGGAAGCCATCGCGCAGGTGCCGGGCGTGATACGCATGCACAATCTGCGCGCCCGCCGCAACGGCCACTCCACCATCGTCGACGTCAACATCCACGTCGACCCGAACATCACCGTGCAGGCCGGCCACGCCATCGCCACGGCCGTGGAGCGCAAATTAGAGGAGTGCATAGGCCGCGACGTGATTATCTACGTGCACGTGGAGCCCGAAAAACAGCCCAACCCATGAGCGATGCCCCAGAGCGCGATGCCTCCATGAGCGAGGCTGACAAAAATCGCTATCAGTTTTATAAGGACGGGCTGTTGGCCGCCGCCAACCTGCGCCTGCTGTTCAACACCACGGCGGAGCTGGAGGAGTTCCTGCAGATCGGATCCATCCGCACCAACGGCATCATGCGATACTGCAACACGCCGCAGCGCCAGCGCGCCGCGTTCCGCGACCTCGACGACGAGGCCCGCATCTACACCCACGGCGACTTCTCGCTGAGCTGGCTGCTGCCGCAGTACCGCGCCGCGTGGGACTTCTTCAAAGCCAAGCTCTCGCGCCGCGATCCCGAAAAGACGGCCCGCCTGCTGCTGGACCTCGAATTCGGCAAGCTCAACGAGAAGGGCGTGCCTCCATCCATCGCGGCCATACACCGCGACATCGTGGCAGGCGAGCTCGAGCTGGGCCTGATCCTGCTCTTCCTGGTCCGCGCCCTGCCCGGCTTCAAGGACAAGAGCGGCGACGTCACCAACATCGACGAGCAGTATGAAAAGGTTATCAACTTTCTCTCGGCCTACACCATGGATGGCGACATATGCCAGGGTGAGTTGCCCGTCATCACGCTGGCCCGCGAGGAGCGCCGGCGCACGCGCCTGACGCTCATTCGCCACACCCTGGGGATTCTCGTCACGCACGCCAAATTCACCAGCCTGCCCAACATAGCCCGCTCCACCGCGAGCCTTATCCAGACCCTGGTGCCGCTCCAGCTCGAGGGGCTGTGGACGGCGCCCGATGTGCCTGGCGTGTTCTGGAAAATCGAGAACACCGCGGAACTCGGCACCTACTTCTGCACCCGCTACCGCCGCGACGGCGCGCGCCTGCTCTTCGCCACGCGGTTCACGGTGTCGTTCTTCAAGCTCTACGACGACCTGATTATGGTCTACGTCCAGGCCCCGAAGTATATGACGCGCCTGGTGAAAGGCCAGAAGATCACCGACGACTGCCACGTGTGGTATAACTCGCCTGTACCTGACACCGACGCGCCCGACCGCCTCGAGCTCTCGCCCCGCATCGTCTCGACCGACTGGCCCCGGCAATACACACTGCAGCGCGTCATGGACGCCGCCAAGGCCGAAGCGCTGCGCAACGAGCTGAGTTTAAGCACCATTATCAACGATGAGGACAACTACGATTTCGAGCGCACCATCTACGCCATCACACCCGACGCAGTCTACGTGCTCGACCCCGAGCAGTGGTGCTTCTACCGTCTGCCCCGCCACACCGAGGCCAGCTTCGAGACGCTCACCATCGACTCCCACGTCGGCATTATCACCATCAGCGGCCGCCGCTACCTGGGCCTCGACGAACACAACGTCTACATCCCCCTGACCCCCGCCGCCACCCGCAACGCCCACTTCGCCCGCTACGGCATCACCATCACCCGCGACATCATCCCCAACGACTGACCGCCGAGCGGCAGTAATTTGGGAACGCCACCACGAGACCCCCCCTGGAAGTAGGAACGCACATTTTCTGCTTACGCGCAAACACCCTAAAAGACAAACAATTACCCTTAACTTAGAAATTAAAATCCCCTCTTGCGATGCGGGAGGGGAACAGTGACCAGTAAAATTGCGGTTTAACTATTTCTCATAGGCTACACGTTGTTTAGTGTCTGTGACCAAGATGAAATTTATCGCATATGGGACATTTATACGGGTGGTTCCGTGTCCAATGCGTCACGAAGTCTATGACGGCTTGCCAATTCGCGGCGATAGCCGAGTCATAGCCGACCTTTTCCAGGCCATCCTTTCTGAAGTGCGAACGAAGCTGAAGCTTTCCCATGCCAGGGTTATTTAAGAACACATAACCAGCGGTGCATAGCACTGCACCTCCGGCCAAAACGTATGCACCGTACTTGAGCCACTTAAGTAGTTTTTCTTTTTTGAGAGTCATAAGGTTTGTGTTTTAGAGTTGTTCGGTATAATAACGCGAATTTACAGGTTCCGCGGATGACGAGCAACGGCAATGTGTGTTTCCCAAGGACATTTCTGCAAAATTGCACTTGTGCCGTAGGAGGCCGTAGTTAGCATGCGATTTGATTGGTTGAGGGTGCAGATCCTCGGTCCATTTGGGGCAAGCACTAATAATTACTTTGCTGTCGTGTGCCTATATCTCGATGTTGCACACAGAAAAGCCCCACTCCCAATAAGTTGAAGTGAGGCTGTTAATAATTAAGAATTCATATAGCAACAAATGAACTCCTCAAATGAGGTGCTTCTTCGCAAATTTTGCGACAACTGCCACCTCTGCCCAGTTCCAGACAGCTCCAAAAAGCCCACCGATTAATGGAACTGCTTTTGAGGCATTGATGATTCCCTTGCTGCCTGCTTTAGTTATAATTCTGCCACCAATCATTTGATTGATTTTAGTCGTCACCTTGCGACTTAAAAGAGGTATTACTTTTTTTGCAAAGAATTTTTCTGTAATCTTTATACCTACCTGATTTAACACTGAGCTTGCTGCATTTCCAACCAAGCACAAGTAAATCATAGTTTTAACGCCATCCTCACGCAAATCAAATCCGCGGATGTATGCAATTCCCGCAATCATGCGTAATTGCATATATAATGTACTAGCAAGATCAGCTGGAATTGTAACAATCATTGTCAAGGCACCTCCTAACCCCGACAAAAAGCCACTTGTAGCACACTTTAATTTTTGGTTCTTAACGAATTTTTCAATTGCCTCGTCTGTCCGGCCATATCGGAGAATGTATGACTCAACGAGCTCCTCAACAGGCTCGGAGATTAAAGGAATACCCTTCAATACGAGCTTATACGCAGCATTTAGTTGCTTTTCTCCTTTTTGTAGTTGTACATCTGTTTCTGCCATTGTTATAGAATCTGACTTCAAACTAATATGTTAATAAAATTTAGCCGGAAATTTATTTAAGGTCGGCTGGAGTTATCTTGAAAGCGTAGAGGAAATTACCGTCTTCGTCGTAATAGTTATAGTGGTATGTGATTCCGGCTCTGATAATTTCCGTGTCCGTGCATTCGGGCATTGCCTTCAACAGTTGTATGACATTATTCTTCCTCTCTCGCACTTCGGCTTCTTTGGGAATTGCGACTGGAATTGTGTACTGGTAACGATACACAATGGTGTATTTTTGGTTGTCATAACTCATCTGGAACCAGATGATGCCAGGGGAACCTTCGAGGGGAAGTTTATAACGCATTTCCTCTACTGCGGCTTTAGCCTTCTGTATAGCAAATGCAGGTGGCGCAGCCATGGCGTGGATGCTCGCAACAAAGATCGCAACTGCGACTGCGAGCAAGCGAATTAATTTTTTCATATATATGTTGCTGATTATTTGGGGTTAAAAGGCATCCTTTAATTCGTTTATCGCAGCGCTCTTGACCGCCCCTTTAATAGCTTGACTGCCTCCACTTTCTTGGAATGCTCTTTGGGCACTTGAATAATCAAGCCTTGAGCGCATTTTTGATTTGCCATGAAAAAGCTCAAGAAGACCTAAGTAGGTTGTAGCTGAATACTTTATCGAAAGGTAACCCACGAAGAACATGCCTATCCATCCGAGAACCACAATAAAATCAAAAATGAAGTTAAGGATGAAGCATATTACTATATTTGTAATGAAGCCTATAATAATATTCTTAATCAGGTTGCCATTAAATTCTACGCCAGCAATTTTTGCGACCTTACTGTACATTCCCCAGAGGACGCAAGCATAGATTATCGTATCTAAGCCCCACAGAGGGATTGCCAAAACAATGCCTCCAATGAGAGCACTGCTCTTTATGGCGGATTTAATTTCTTTGGGGGTTGCGCTGTCTGCTGCGCAATCAAGAGAATAGCACAGCTTAGCGATTGAAGTTTCAAGACTCATCTTGTTATATGTAGTTCTCTTTTGTTTGAAATATTTTTCAGAACAGTTCCAAATCATCGGAGTTCACCGAACCGAACCACTCAGTGAGTCGACGGCGAGCTTTGCCTTTTGTTTTAGGAGTAATATTTCCCCAGATAGCCTTTAAGGCAGCTGTAGCGACTGCTACGTCGTCAGTATAGCCCAAAGGCCCCATAAAGTCAGGAATAATATCGAGGGGAAGTATAAAGTATCCCAAAGCACCGACGACTAATGCCTTATCTTTTAAGGGAACTTCGTTATCGGTTAAAGCATAATACAGTAAGAGAACTGCATAAACAGCCTTGGCTCCAGCCTTGGAAGCGACAGAGCCAATCTTCTCGAAGAGCTTAGT